>CAZIMI010000066.1:0-6795 GCA_964540325.1 uncultured Methanosarcinales archaeon
CTCCCAGCTCTCAGAGAGGGTAAATTATGGCTAGTATACTATTTTTAGGCACAGCAGGAAGTTCAGCAGTGGTAACTAAGCAATTACGTTCTTCGGGAGGAATTATTCTTCATGTAGAGGATTTGCAGTTTCTAATCGATCCCGGACCAGGAGCAATAACTAAAGCCAGAGAATGTGGAGTTAATCTACACCATAATACGGCAATCTTAGTTTCTCATAATCATCTTAACCATTGCAATGACTTAAATGCGGTTATTGATGCGATGACCCATTCCGGAATTGAACATCGAGGAATTATTTTAGGCAGTAAGTCTGTTTTACAAACACAAGAAAACAGCCACCCTTATTTAACAAAATATCATCAGAACCTAGCAGAGAAAATTATTCCTTTAGAAAAAAATCATAAAGTAGGGATTGAATTAGTTGAGATTAATGCTTTATCTGCTGAACATACAGATGAAACAGCTATTGGTTTCAAGTTTTTCTGTCCCAAATTCACTTTGAGTTATACTGGAGATACAAAACTTACTCCGCAATTATTGGAAGAATTAACCGGGACAGATATTTTAATTTTAAATGTACCATATCCAGGAAATAAAGGTAAAGGGATGAACTTAGATACCGAAGCGGCAATCAAAATTGTTTCCCATGTGCGACCAAAGTTAGCTGTTTTGACCCATTTTGGTTTAGAAATGATTCGGGCAGACCCAATCCAAGAAGCCAGAGAAGTGCAACGAATTACAGGAATACAAACGATTGCTGCTAAAGACGGACTATTAATCTCGCCGCAAAGTTATGAACGAGCAAAAAGTCCGGTTAAAGGGTATAATTGAAAAATGGCTATTGATCAAAAAGTGGAATTACCCAAATTAACATTATACCATCCGTTTTCAATTGAATCATCCTCTTTAGCAGAAGAACTAAATAATGAGGGATATTCTATTAATCAAATTTTTTCTGGAGCAGAAAAGCCGGTTGTGTTATTTGGTCAAGGAGTTTCTTATCGGGGTTATCGTAATATTAGATTGACATTCACTAGTTCTGAAAATTTAGAAAGATAAGCAATCATTCACTTAAACAAACATTCCAAGCAACCAAATAATCCCTAAGCCAATAAAACAGCCCACAGTTATAAATGGCATCGCAGGATAATATTTCTTTTTTTCAGCTTTCCAAAATAATACAGCTAGGCCCGCTAAAGCAAAGAAAGGAATAATTAAAGCTTGCCACAAGCCCATTTCTTTTAAGATCACTCCCGCAAAGATTAATGGGAAAGCAATATCGCCGCCGCCAAGAATTGCTGTACTAATAGATTTCTTGGTAACTGCTTTTTTAGTTGTTGTTGTTTTTGTCTTCCTTTCTTTTAATTTAATTTTTCCCAACTTATACGGAATCAGTAAACCAGCAAAAATCTTTGCTTTTGCTTGCGATTTAGCTAAAGTAATCATATGCTTAGATTTGTTTACTGCATAATAATCGTAGATAGAAATTATTATTAAAAGAACAATTACAGAAAGCAGATTTAACATCGGAACAAAAATAACTGCCAATCCCCCGTAAACAAAAATTTCAGTCAGGTTCTGAACAATAACATTAGGCCTAAATATTTTCCAGAGAGCAAAGATTAAAGCTAACAAAAGAGCTATTTCTGTTTTGATAAAAGCAGAAAAAGAAACTAATAAAGCAATAAATACAGCAAACAAAAACCAGACTTTCCATAACCAGATTAGTTTAAATTTTATCAAGAGAAGCATAAATCCAGTACCAATCAGGATTGCCAAAATAATTGGTAAATAGGAGATCTCTTCATTTATTGGTGGCCGTTCTCCAATTGGAAGTTCTTTAAAGGTTGTTTCACCGGTTTCAGAAGTCTTTAGAGGATCAATATATTTGTATAAAGCAGCTATTCCCACGAATTGTGCTAAGAGAAATATAGTTAAGAGAACAATAGTTATTTTAAATGTGTGTTTCATATCTAATTGAATTAGTTGAAATGTTTTAAAATGTATTGACTACTCTGGAGGAGAAAATATTCCGGAAAGTTTATATATATTGTTAAATCTGTTAATTTAAAGATAAAATATTCAATTTAAAGCCAAAATGAAAAAAAAACGCTCCAGAATACCCGAACCTAAAGGAACTTTACAAGAAGTTGCTGCGCGAAGTAAATATGGCCAGGAATTAACAAAAACCGCCCGTAGCCTAGATTATCGTCTTTATGTTTTAGAAACCCTTCTCGGAAGAAATAAAGATTTCCTGAAACTAAGAACCCTTGCTTATGGAGCACTTCATCCGCTACCAAAAGAAGGAAACAAAGAAAGAGTAGAAGCAGGCGAGATAGAGTTATTGGTACATAGTCTTAAACCCGAGCCAATTTATCAAAAAGCAGTACTCAATTTAGCCAATGAACTCTTAAAAATAGGAAAACTTGAACTTGCAGATATTGTTTATAATACTTTATTAAGTCCAGAAACTGAACTTCGTTCTGAGATCACTATCCAAGCTAATCTGGGCAAAGCCACCTGTATGTTAACCCAAAGTAATTTTTCTGTTGATAATGAAGTTTCAAGGCATGCAGAAGAATTGGTCTTGGGAGTTATTTCTGATGATCCAACTTTAGCAGTTTCTTATGATAAAGAAATTTTTGACACTTTACTAAGAGAATACACATTCAAAGTAGAGGGTGAACAACATTCAGGAGGGATGCTTTTCTTACAAGGAAGTTATTTGCTTTTACAGGCAACTAAAACCGCTCAAGGTAAACGTAATTTTGAAGAGATAAAAACTAAATTTGCTCAAGCAATAGAAAAAAGCAATTGTATCTTAGATCCCGCTTTAAGACTTAGCGGTCATTATTCAATCGTTAGAAAAAAAGAAAATCTTGCGGAAGTTGTTTTAAGTGCTATTATCTCTTACAAAAAATCTGAAAATGAAAGTGAAACCCAAGTATTGGAAGAAGTAATACCGATAGTAGGAAAATTTGAAGATAATGAAATCAAAAAACATCTTTATGGAATTATTGAGAATAATCTAACTGCTTTAGCTGCAAAAGTAGATCCAACAGAAAAAGAAAATGTTGCTCGATGTTTTACAAAATTGGGTACTTATGCAACAGAACTTAATGAAAAAATTCATTTTTATCAACTATCAATTGCTATCAGTCCAACAGTAACTGCAAGACATAATTTAGGGTATACATTAGCTAAAAGTGGGCAGTTAGAAGGAGCCGAAGTAGTGTTGGGTAGTTTGCTGGAAGAAAAACCAAGCTTAAAAGGAACAAGAAAAGTTTATAATCACTTTTTTCAAAAAGAAGGATCTGATGTTTTATAGATTAACAAGGTGAATAAAAATGGGGAAAAATAAAGTATGGGGAAAAGATATTGGAGATTTAACAGAAAATAATGTTACGATTAGAGTTGATAAGAATGGAGTTCCAGTAAGACCAGAACATATTCCTTTAGGGAAAAAAGGCCAACACATTGAAGAATTATATCGTCAACTTGAAGACTATGTTGCACGTGATTATGCTCGGGAAATAAGGACGACAGGAAGCTTGTTAAGTTTGATTAATGAAAATAGTAGAAACAATACAGTTACTTTAGAAAGCTTAGGTGAAAATTTCCAGGAAATATATTGGTTAGCTAAAAATATGTTATTTGCTGAGCAACCTGAAAGAGAAATGGACTACAGTAGCATCCAAAACCGTCATGGCGCTAGCTTAGAAGAAGCTGTTGTAATGGACGGTGGATCTTTTCGACCAGCAATATTAAGTTTAGCAAATAATCTTTTAAAAGAAAACTTACCACAGCACGCAAGAGTGGCCTATGAAGCAGTTCGTGACGGAAAGGAAGATAGAGACCAATATGCTTTAGGCGCAGAGATGGGATTGTTGCTGTTAAAAGAGACTAGTCCGGTCAGTCCAAAAATTGAACCAGATGAAGAAAACTTTGAAACCTTAGTGGAAGACTTAGGAAGTCCAGAAATCGAAGCTAGTTTTGAACGACTTGTTAAGTTTGATCCAACTTTAACCAAAGGCCAATATAATTTTGTTGTTTTTAGTGATTTAATGGATGCTTTAACAAAAAGAGAAGAAACTTTAGAAGGAGCAGAAGCTTTTGTTTTAGGAAGTTACTGGCTCACGGATAAGACAACAATCTATGAAGATTTTGGGGAAGCACAAACTCTTCTTTATAAAGCTTTTAGTACTGAAGAACACTTTTTATTGGAAGCAGGATTATCATTGGGAGCATATTGTTCTAGAGAAAAAGATCCTAATACTACAGAAATGGTTTATAGTGCTTTAGTAGCAGCCGAACCTTCAGATAGAAGAGCAAGAAATGTATTGCATACTACTTTGCTTTCAAATCCCGAACTAGAGAATATTGATATGGAAGACAGCGTAGCTAAATACTTTCTGGAACAAGGAGCTTCTGCCGTTGATTTAACCCAGAAGATTATTGCTTACAAAACTTCTCTCGCATTTGAACCAACAACTACTGCCAAACACAACTTAGGGTATGCCTTAGCTAAAAACGGACAATTAGATGAAGCTAAAGAAGTGTTAGGTAGTTTGCTGGAAGAAAAACCTGGCCTGAAAGGAACAAGAAAAGTTTATGATAATTTTTTTGCTCAGGAATAATATATCAGCCGAAATTACTAAAATCTAATTTTTGTTGATTTTTTTCTTTTTCTTCTTTTTTAACAAATTCCTTAAACAACGGAATCTTTATCGGTACTGCAAATCTGGTAAAGGTAGAAGTAACTAAAGCTTCACCTTTATCTAAAGCGGCAATGTTTCTGTTATCTTGGCTCAGGTCTTGCGGAGAAGATTCGATTACTGCTTGCCGTTCAGAATTCATTTCTATTCCCAAAATAATTTTTGTGTTCATGTTAGCCAAAATATTTTTAGGGATCTCACTTGGTAATTGGGTAATAGCAATTAAACCCACTTTAAACTTTCTTCCTTCTCTAGCTAAAGTGTCGAAAATATTACTTCCTTGTTCCAGAACTTTTTTTCCTAATACTCTTGGTGCTTCTTCCAAAACAACCGAGATAACTGGTTTATCATTTAGAATTCCAGTTTTTTTATAATATTTATATTTTTCAAAAATTTCAGTAGTGATTAAACTGCCAACAAGAATTTCTATTGCTCCAGAAAAAAAGCTGGTATCAATAATAACAATTTTCCCTTGTTCTAAATCTTGACAAATCTCGCTGATTGTATTCTCTCCAGCAGTTTCATCAAAGATCCCCCGACAATATAATTGATTGTTTTCAAAGTCTAGATTTAATAAAGAAATCAGTTTTCTTTTTACTACAGAAATCGTATCTTCATGAAAATTTATTTGTTCGATTTTTCTTTCTTCAAATAAGGAGCGAATCCAAATCTCTTTGAATTTTCGGTAATATGCATAAAGACATTGTCTTTGTGGGTCGCTTAATGAAATTGCGCCCTGGAAATGTTCTGGTTTTAATTTAGCGAGATTTATCTTTAATGATTTTGCTCCCACTGGTGGATTGCTAGGAGTGTAATATGAAACCCTATCCTTATTTGGATGATCTTTTAATCCTAATTCTGTTCTACCATAATATTCGTCATGCGGATCTAAAACTAACATTCCGGCATAATTGTGGCTAAGAATATCCCAAAGGATACAGGACATTAAATTGCTCTTACCCTTCCCAGTCGATGCTGGAATTAAAACGTGGTGAGAGAGAACATCTCTTCCCTGCAAAAAAATATTAAAATCCATTTCTCTGCTTCCAGATCTAAGTTTACCAAGATAGAGAGGGTTGTTTGGTTTAGTGATGAATGAAAGATCTTCTTTAGTAATTTCTCTAACTTTGCTGAAGAAGGAAGGAAGTTTCTTGCAAGTTTTACTCTGTTTTGCGATGTTAAGAATTGGTTTCAATAATGCTAATTGGTAGTTTCTTAAATTTTCATCCATGATTTGAAAAGAACCTTCTTCTAAATTCATCCCAGAAACCATTTCTAAATTTTGTTGTGAAATTTGGCTGCCATAAAGAAGGTCGTATACTTGGAGAATGAACTTTTCTTGATTATTTTCGATAACCGTAAGTTCGCCTAATTCAACTTCCTGGTCTGCTTTAATGCGCATAACTATCTTACTAAAATCTCCGGAAACAACTTGGCCTTTAAGCATTGTTGAAATAGAAGTTTTATTGTTTTTAAGAATTTAGGTTATGGAGAATTTGTTTCTATTTGTAACTTAATGGTGATAAATATAGAAACATTTATAAACTTGTGCTGGTTTTTAATAACTAAATTAATTAAAATTATACAAAACTCAATGAGGAAATAAAAATGTCAACTATAAACAATTATTTAAGGGATGAAATGGAACCAGAATCCTACAAAAAGAATCCAAAACTTAAACAGTTGTGGGAGAATGCACTATTAAAAGCTACAGAGTATTGTCAAGAAGTTATGTGGTCAGATAAAGCTTTAATGGAAAGAAAGGCACAAGTTAAAGGTTATTTAAGACAACAATTAGGCGATGCAAAAAATTGGCAAAAAGAATTTCCAAAAACAGAAATTCCTACCATGGAAAAATTAACTGCGGGTTTAGAATATCTTGTTAATGTAAATATAAAATAAAATCACATTAACCATCTTATTCTTTTTTATAACAAAAACCTTTTTAAAGAACCCGCTGTTTTAACATTAAATATGGAAGCAATCGTAATGCATTTTAGACAAGGACGACATCACGTTAATCCTAGACAGATGATTCTTAAAGTAGCTGATACTGCTGAAGAAGCAGAGAAAAGTAT
>CAZIMI010000067.1:0-6793 GCA_964540325.1 uncultured Methanosarcinales archaeon
CTAAATATTTAATCGGACTACAATGTTTAAAGTACTTCTGGATAGATTTACATGAGAAAGATAGAATCCCTGAACATGATTTATCAACTCAACATCGGTTTGATCAAGGTCATATCGTTGGTCAGTTAGCAAAGAAAATGTTTCCAGAAGGGATTGATATCCCTGAATCTGATTTTAAAGGAGGTTTAAATCAAACTAAAGAATTAATTAAATTAGGCAAGCCACTTTTTGAACCTGCGTTCATGGTTGGAAATTTATATTCCAGAGCTGATATATTAGAGCCTAACGGAGATGGCTGGGATATTATTGAAGTTAAGTCTGGAACAAAAGTAAAAGATATTAATGTTGAAGATGTTGCCTTTCAAAGATATGTTTATGGATTAGCAGGATTAAAAATTAGAAAATGTTTTCTAATGCATGTCAATAATCAGTTTGTTAAAGATGGAGAGGTTGATCCAGAGAAGTTCTTTACTAAAGAAGATATTACCTCTCAAGTTGATGAAATTACTAATATCAAAGAAAGAGTTGCTGAAATGATTGAAGTTATGAAGTCAGATGTTTGTCCTACAGTAAAAATAAGTAAAGATTGTGCTGACCCTTATGGTTGTCCTTTAGAAGATGAATGTTGGGGTTTTCTACCCTCTTCAAGTGTTTTTGATTTGCATAATATAAGAAAGAAGAAAGCGTTTCAATGGTTAGATGATGGAATGCAATTATTAACAGATGTTCCTTCAGATTTGCTTAATAATAAACAAGGTATTCAACGTGCTTGTGAGAAAAATGGAACAGTTCATGTTAACAAACAAGAATTGAAGAAGTTTTTAGGTGGTTTAAAAGAACCAATTTATTATTTAGATTTTGAAACTTTTATGTCTGCTGTTCCTTTATTGGAAGGAACAAGACCATATCAACAAATTCCTTTTCAATGGAGTTTACATGTTAATGATAAGCATTATGAATTTTTAGCTCCTGTTGGTGATCCTCGGGAAGAGTTTCTTAAAACTTTGAAAGAAGTTTTGGGTTCTTCGGGAACAATTGTTGTTTACAATCAATCTTTTGAAATTACTAGGTTACGTGAATTGGCTTTAGTATTTCCTAAATATAAAGATTGGGTTGAATCGGTGGTGAGTAGAGTGGTTGATTTAATTGTTCCATTTAAGACATTCTCTTATTATAATCCTAAACAGAAAGGTAAATGTGGGTTAAAGAATGTTTTACCCGCTATACTTGGTAAAGATCCTTACGCTGACTTAAACATCAATGACGGCGGATTGGCTTTGATATCGTATTTATCAATGACTTACGGAGATGGACCGGATGTTCGTGATGATTTGTTGAAGTATTGTTGTTTGGATACGGAAGGGATGGTCTGGATTGTTGAGAAACTTCGAGAATTAGTTTAATTTTTTTTCTCAGCAATCATTATTGAAAATAAACAACCTAAACAAGATTTTGTTTTTCGTAATACCGTTATTAAGTGATGTAATATACAGTCGTCAGTTTGATTTCCTGCAAGAAGTTTATATCCTACCTTTTGTTTTTCTTTTATTTTTGAATGCAATTCTGCTGCATTTTGAATATTCAATGGTTTCTGTGCTTCTTCTTTTAAGTAAAGCTTTTTAAATTCATTTAAAAGATCATTGATCTCTTTATATAGTTCCAGTGTTTTTTTGTTTATTTTCCCGTCTTTTAGATAACAATAACAGATGCCATTATATTCATCACCAATATTTTCCAATTCTTTAATAATATAAAACAGGAAAGGGATCTTATCGGGTTCCTCATACCCTTCTTTTATCAAAATTCTTTCACAGAAATTTGCATTTCTATTAATCGTGTTTTCTTTTGTTTGCGCTAATTTAATTTCTTCTACATTTTTATTTTTAATTGCTTCTAAACTATCTTTTGATAATTCATTAATCCCATATAGTAATTTTTTTAAAACATTTTCAAATTGAGTGTGATCTAAAGAAGAAATAGAATCAACAATACAAGAGTTTTTTTTATTTTCTATTATATCCCAGCTATTTAAGTCATTTCCTGTAACTTTTGCAATGTTATTATATGCTTCTGCTGTTGAAAAAATAAATTTGACATGGTCATAACCCGCCCTATATAGGGCCGCAGTATAATGCATTAATGCAGAAGAAGGCATGTCATTGGGAATGGTAATTGTTGTTTCTGATTTAATATGTTTTCCTCTTCCTCCTATAACCAGATATGTTCCTTTTTCATCAACTTTAATTTCGTCGCCCTGTTCTAAGTGATTCTTTTTAGTCCATTTTTTAGGTAAAGTGACTGTTAGCGAAGAACTTCCATGTTTGACAATCTTTCTTGTTATCATTATTATAATAAATATATCTAGTTATTTAAATATTTCGTTTAATAAACAAAAATTAACAAAAGATGTACTTTTTTAAAAATATGTTTATTACACTCAAAAAATACATATATCAGTTTATTCATCATAAAACTATCAAGTTTTGAAAGCAAAGACTTTCAACAGAGAGGTGTTAAAAATGAGAAAACAAATGCAAAAGTTTAGATGGGGTGTAAAAACAGTATTTACTGGTTTTATAGCTAAAAAGAATCATTTGGGGTTGAACCGGATGTATGATATTAAAGTGCCAAATTATGTAACAATGGGGGTATAAAAAATGAATACAAAAATGAAAATAGAAAAATTTAATGCCGTGCCTGATTCTAGGTTATATGGTAGACTAGGCCAAGTTGGTTACAGTTTGAAAGATGCAATTAGTGAACTTGTTGACAATTCGATTGATGCAAGAATTCCAGGAAAAAAACTTATTTTAGAAGTAGAATTAGACGAATTTACTGGAGAAATATTTATTAGAGATAATGGTAAAGGTATGGAAAAGAAGATTGCTCAAGAAGCAATTATTTTGGGAAAATCTTCAAAAAAAGGAAAATTGGGTTTTTTTGGATTAGGTCTAAAAACTGCGGGATTATCTTTAGGTAATATTGTTACAATAAAAACTAAACCAAAAAATTCTAAAGAAGAATATCTTATTGAGTTTGATAGGAGAGATTTTGAGAAAAGAAATAATTGGGAAATTCCAATAAAAAGTTATCCCACTGAATCTAGGAATAGTGGAACAGAAATAATTATTAGTGATTTAATTACAAAAGTTTCTTTTAGAAAAGCCGATAGATTAAAAGAATATTTTGCAGATAGATATCGTTCTTTTATTAATTCAAATGAAATTGAAATTTTTATTAATAATGAAGTTTGTATCCCCGTAATGCCAAAATTTATTATGGAAGAGCCAGTATCAATCAGAACTGCTCGTGGCGATTTAATTACTGGGGTTTTAAGAATTCAAACTAAGCGTTCTCAAAAAAAACAAGAATACGGTTTTGATTTGTATAAAAATAAAAGAATAATTACTTCTTTTAGTAAGATTGGATTGGGGATGCATGGTGAAAAAGCATTAATCTGTGGAGAATTTGATTTTGATTTCTGTCCAGTAAATTTTACTAAAAATGATTTTTTACGTGAATCAGAGAATTATAAAGCTGCAGAAAATGCTATTAAGCAATATCTAAGACCACTTATCCCTTTGTTCACTACTAAAAATCTTAACAAAGAGAAAGTTGAAAAGATGCTTAAAATAAAAGAGAAGTCAGGAAAAACACCAAATCTTAGAGAATATAAAGAATTAATTAAATCTTTAGATAATGATGAAGAAGTGTTAATCTCTGAAACTGTATATATTAATGATGCCATTGGTAAATCTGAAGTAATGAATGAGGAACCAGCAAGAATTTCAAAACATACTGAACTTTTAAGTCAGATTGGTAGTCATCTTAATCATATCGAAGAGACTTCAAAATTAATTGAGGAATGTCGTAAAGATAAAGAATCAATTAATGAGATTAATAATAATTCTATGACAGAAATGAAACTATCTTCTTATAGTGACTCATTAATAGATTTAGCAAATAAAATTCAGTTATTACTCGGAAAAGCTAATTTACAACAATTAGCTAGTGATTCTGGTATTAATACGGCTAACATAAGTATATAAAATGAAATCAGATTTTAGACCTCGATTGTGGCAGGAAAGGGCTTTAAAAGCGCTTGATAGAGTAGATTATTCTGCTTTAGTAGAAGCCCCTACTGCTGCTGGTAAAACCGTCTTTGCGATGATGGCTATTGACATGTTGAGGTTTAGAAAACCAGGATTAAAAACAGTAATTGTTGTTCCAACAATTAATTTGTTAAGACAATGGAAAAAAGAGTTGGTTAAGTTTTTAGATGTTCCTGAAAGTGAAATTGGCGAGTTTTATGGACCTAAAAAAGATAATTCTTCTGGTAAAAAGTTTATGATTTATGTCATAAATTCTGCTTCTCGTGAAGGAAATCTTTTTAATCAACAATTGGAAAATAAGTTTGATTTTGTTATTCATGATGAAGTTCATCATGTTGGTGCGGAAACCTATAAAAGTTTGTTGAAGATTGAATTTCTTTACAAGTTAGGGATAAGTGCTACTCCCGACAGAGAATATGATTCTGAAGGTAGTAAAGAAATTCTAAAATATTTTGGAAACCGAATTGGTGTTCCTAAAGAACACGTTGAACTTGCTCCAATGAATTTTAATATGATTAGGGTGGAATTAACTGGGGATGAGAAAGTACAGTATAATGCTTTGAAGAAGAAGTTAGCTGTTTTCTTATCTAAGTTAAAAAGATTGTATGGTTTAAATCCAAATAGTAAGAACTTTTTTAAGAAATTAAAAGAATTATCTGAAGCTGGAATTGATGAAGCTAAAGCTTATGTTGGTACAATTAGGGCAATGGAAAATATTCGTTTTACTGCTTTTAACAAATTAAAAGCAGTTCGTGGCCTAGTAAATAGTTTAGATAAAAAAACAATTATTTTTTGTGATCGGATTAGTTTTGTTGAACAAATTAATATTGTTTTGAAAAGAAGTTATCCTCATCGTGAGATTTTTACAATTCATAGCGGATTAAAGAAAAAAGAACAACATCAACAGTTGGCTAGTTTTAAGCAGAGTAGTAATGGTATTTTAGTTGCTGCTAGAATTGTTGACGAGGGTTTTGATGTACCTGATGCTTCAATTGGAGTTTTAGTAAGTTTTACTAAAACTAAACGGCAATCAATTCAACGTGATGGCCGGATTTTACGGTTTATGAAAGGTAAAGTGGCTAAGAAATATGTTTTTGTAATCAAAGACATTGATGAAGAAGATTATTGTAAATTGCTGATGAAAATGGATCAATCTCAAAAAGCTTTGAAAGGTACTTGGTTAGACTTCAAAGATAACACTTTTGGGATCTCTGAAGACTTCCGAGCTGGGTTTAATCTGCTGCATTTGAACGGACTGTTTAAAATGGAGGAAAGTTTATAAAAAATTAGGGGTTTAATATAAAAATGATTAAAAATAAAATTTCACTTACACAATTAGAGAGTTTCTTAGATAAATCAGCAGTTATTTTAAGAGGTTCTATGGATTCATCGGAATATAAAGAATTTATTTTTGGAATGCTTTTTTTAAAAAGAATGTCTGACCAATTTGATAAAAAGAGAGAGGAATTAATGAAAAAAAATTCTCATTTATCTAAAGAAGAATTAAATGAAATTTTGGAAGATAAAAATTCTTATGGGGATACATTTTTTGTTCCTAAAAGAGCAAGATGGAATGTTGGTTTTAAGGATAAAGAAGATATATTTCATGCAGCAATAAAAGATTATAAACAAAACATTGGTGAAGAATTAAACAAAGCGTTAGCTGCTATTGAAGAATCAAATGATGTTCTTGAAGGGATATTAAAATCAAATATTAATTTTAACAAAACTACGGGTAAAAATCAAAAAATAAAAGATAGTGTTTGGAAAGATTTAATTGATCATTTTAATTCTGGACCTATTTTAATAAATGAAAATTTTGAGTTTCCTGATTTATTGGGTGCCGCTTATGAATATTTAATTAAATATTTTGCAGATTCAGCTGGTAAAAAAGGGGGTGAGTTTTATACACCTAATGAAGTTGTAAGACTTTTAGTTCAAATATTAAAACCTAAAGAAGGAATGGAAGTTTATGATCCTTGTGTTGGTTCTGGTGGTATGTTAATTCAATCTGCGCAGTACATTGAAGAACAAGGTGGAGATCCTCATAGAGTTGCTCTTTTTGGTCAAGAAAAAGCAGGAACTGTTTGGGCAATTTGTGCTATGAATATGATTTTACATAATAATTCTGATGCTGCAGCAAATATTGAACATGGAGATACAATTATAAATCCACTTCATAAACATAATGGAACTTATAGAAAGTTTCATAGAGTAATAGCTAATCCCCCATTTTCTCAAAATTATAATAGGTCAGAAGTCAAATTTGAACAAAGATTTTCTTATGGTTTTGCTCCTGAAACTGGAAAGAAAGCAGATTTAATGTTTGTTCAACATATGATTGCAAGTCTAAAAGATAAAGGGATTATGGCAACAATTATGCCTCATGGAGTTTTATTTCGTGGAGGGAGAGAAAAATTAATCAGAGAAAAATTAATTGAAGGCATTCATGATGAAGGTGAAACTGTTATTGAGGCAATAATAGGTCTTCCTCAGGGGTTATTTTATGGGACAGGGATTCCAGCTTGTATAATTGTTGTAAATAAAAATAAACCAGATGAGTTAAAAGAAAAAATTCTTTTCATTAATGCGGATGCAGAGTTTGCAGAAGAAAAAAATCAGAATAAATTAAGACCAGAAGATATTGAAAAAATAGATTATGTCTTTACCAATAAAAAGGA
>CAZIMI010000068.1:0-6740 GCA_964540325.1 uncultured Methanosarcinales archaeon
GATTAATGTTAGCAACTTTATCATGTCGATCATAGCCAGCAAAGATTTCTTCTGACCCTAATCCAGAGAAGAAGTAATTGATATTATCTTCTTTTCCGAGTTCTGTTGCTGCTAACACGACAGCACCTACTCCGATATTAACTACATCTGTTTTATTTACTTGTTTTAGAATTTGATGGGTTTTCTTTATAACTTCTTCAGTTTCTTCTAAGTTATAAATTTTGTATTTTAAGTTTAGATTTAATTTTTTGGCAACTTTCTGTGCTTCTATAATGTCTTCTGGTGGTTTTGTAATGTCGTCTTGAAAGCCGACGGCATAGCAAACAAAATCTTTATGGAATATTTTAGCGATTGCTGCAATTAATGAGCTGTCAACTCCGCCAGAGAAAAAGATGCCAAACTTTTCTTCTGGTAATCTAGATTTAACTGCCTGGATGAGTTTTTCTTTGAGAATAGTTTTTGCTTCTTCTTTGTTTACGATTTCTTCTTCTGCGTGAAAAGAATCAATTAACTTCCCCCAATCTAGTTTGTGAATCAAGTCGTTGTTTTGGATGAAGATTTCTTGCATGGTTCTATTATTTCCTATAAATTTATAAAATTTCTTATAAAATAAATATAAAATGAAATTAGCAGCCCTATTCACAGGGGGAAAGGACTCAACTTATGCTATTTACTTAGCTCAAAAAGCAGGCCATGAGATTAGTTGTTTGATTACAATTAAATCAGATAATCCCGATTCTTATATGTTTCATACTCCTGCGATTGAACTTACAGAGTTACAAGCAGAAGCTATGAAACTGCCGCATATTTTGGGAAGTACTGAAGGAGAGAAAGAAGAAGAGTTGGAAGATTTGGAGTTAGCGATTAGGATTGCTAAAGAGAAGTTTGGGTTCTCTGGAATATTAACAGGGGCTTTATTTTCTGAATATCAGAAATCTAGAATAGAAAAGATTTGTAATAAACTCGGATTGGAATGTGTTAATCCTTTATGGCATAAAGAACAAGATGTTTTAATGAAAGAATTGTTGGAAAATAATTTTGAATTTACTTTTACTGCAGTCGCTGCTGAAGGAATGAATAAATCTTGGTTGAATAAAACTATTACAAAAGAAGATTTGGAAAAGTTAAACAAATTAAAAGATAAGATTGGCAGTAATGTTGCGGGTGAGGGTGGAGAATTTGAATCACTAGTTTTAAACTGTCCTTTATTCAAAAAGAAACTAGTTATTGAGGAATTCGAAATAAAGGAAGAGAGTGAATATGCAGCGAGAATGATTATTAAGAAGGCTTCTTTAAAATGACTCTCATAATCTGCTTCGGAACTTTCGATCATTTACATCCAGGACATCTTAATTATTTCCAACAAGCAAAACAGTTAGGAGATTATCTTATTGTTGTAGTAGCTAGAGATAAGAATATAAATAGGAAAACCACTTTTAATGAAGATGAAAGATTAATAGAAGTCAAAAAGGTAGAAATAGTTGACGAAGCAGTTCTCGGCGATTTAGAAGACAGGTATAAAGTTATTAAAGAGAAACAGCCAGATGTTCTTTGTTTGGGTTACGATCAGGAAGTTGATGAAAATAAATTAAAAGAAGAATTGGCTAAGTTGAATTTGTTTCCTAAAATCAAAAGAATGAATGCTTATCAAGAAGAGAAGTATAAAAGTAGTTTGTTTAGAAAAAATTAAGATTTATTCAAGAAGACTTCCTAACTCTAACATTTTCCATTTACTAATTTCACAGAAATAAAAAACAAAAATGCTCATAATTTCTCGAGATCCAAATCACCAAAGTCTTTACTATAGAACCTTCTATAAGTAGTTTCTTCTTCTTTGAATTTCTTTGCTTTTTTAAGTGCGTATTGAATATCTGCAGGAACACGTCCCCATTCCCCATTTTTTATATCTCGTAGTGCAGAATTCAATGAACGAATAGTCTCTATTCTATGATTTTTCATCCGTTCAACAATTGCTTCAGCTTGTTCTTTGCTTGCCATAAATACCAACCTCCATAGACAATGGTTTTTTAATTAGTATAAATAATTTTCTGTAGTGGAATATTCAACAATAAATGTATCTAAACTAACCATAATTAAATTATTTCTTCTTCCCAACTAAATAACTCTTAAAAATAAAAACATGCTCCCAGACAGAAACAAGAATTTCTATGCTTAAAAGTATGACTACAAATAAAATCGTGAAGAAGTAGATCTGTTGTGTAAAGATAGTGCTAAAGTCATGAATTACATCTTTGAAGATACTAACAAAAATGTTTATCCCGATAATAATTAGCCAAGTAATTAAAGCATGATGGCCATGAGTTTTTACAAAATGGAAATCTTCTTTCAGGGAATTATAGGCGCCAGTTTTCTTAAATGTCATTGTTGGATAAACAAACAACAATCTGACGGTGATAAAGATTAGATAAGTAAACAATAAAGGAATAAAGATTGCAACCGCTAAGATTGGGTTTAACGGCAAAAGAATGAATAATATTGTTGCCAATAAAGTTAAAGGAATAAAAATAATAAGGAAACTTAAAACATGAATCCCTAAAGTAGTTAAATAATGCTTGTTAGCAAACTTAATGATTGTTCTTAAGTTAAATTTCCTCTTCAACAGAATATTTTTAATCAATCCGTATTTTGCTGTTAGGAAATAATTGTCAATAAGAACAACTAAGATTAAATAAATTAGGAAATAAATCAAAGTACCAATGGTGAAGATTAATTTCAAACCCGGATAATTGCTTTCTATTATTAGTTTTCCGGCTCCAGTTACAAGAAGGAATAATAATAGAAAGTGAATATACGGCGAGGATGATTATTAAGAAGGCTTCTTTAAAATGACTCTCATAATCTGCTTCGGAACTTTCGATCATTTACATCCAGGACATCTTAATTATTTCCAACAAGCAAAACAGTTAGGAGATTATCTTATTGTTGTAGTAGCTAGAGATAAGAATATAAATAGGAAAACCACTTTTAATGAAGATGAAAGATTAATAGAAGTCAAAAAGGTAGAAATAGTTGACGAAGCAGTTCTCGGCGATTTAGAAGACAGGTATAAAGTTATTAAAGAGAAACAGCCAGATGTTCTTTGTTTGGGTTACGATCAGGAAGTTGATGAAAATAAATTAAAAGAAGAATTGGCTAAGTTGAATTTGTTTCCTAAAATCAAAAGAATGAATGCTTATCAAGAAGAGAAGTATAAAAGTAGTTTGTTTAGGAACGTTTAATCTTTTTCTTTCCAGCTAAATAACTTTTAAAGATAAACACATGTTCCCAAACTGAAACAGCTATTTCTATTCCAATGATTATAATTCCTGCTAAAAAGCCCAGAAATATTACTTGTTGAAATAATATTCCTTTTAATGCCTGTAAGTTTTGTTTGACAATGGCAGTTATAATGCCAATCAGAAGAATTACTAGCCAAGTAACAAAAGTATGGTGTAAGTGAGTTTTTACGAAATGGAAATCTTCTACTAATGAGTTGTATGCGCCTTTCTTTTCAAAGGTCATCGTTGGATAGATAAACAATAATCTGATTGCAATATAAATCAAATAAACTATTATTAAAGGAATAAACAAAGCAAGTGATATCAATGAATTTAAAGGTAGTAATATAAACAAGAGTGCCGCTAATAAAATCAAAGGGACGTAAACTATTAGGAAACTTAAGACATGGATTCCTAAGGTTGTCCAATAATGTTTTTTTGCAAATTTAATTCCATTGGAAAAGCTAGTTTTTCCTTTTAATAAAATATCTTTAATCAATCCATACTTCATCGCTATAAAGAAGTTATCAATAAGGATACTGATAATTAAATAAAGTAAAACAAAAACAATGAAATCTCCTGATGACAAAACATCAACAATATTTTTATATTCATTATTAATTAATACTTTGAAAAGACCGCTAAGAAAAAACAAAGCAACTACTAATAATATGTTGATAACCAAAATAATTATATTAGGAGCAAACAGTATCTTATTGTTTTTGACAATTAACCAACTAGTTTCAAATACACCTCTTTTTTTCTTCATGGGATAAATAAAAGAATTTTAGTATATATATCTTTCTTTTTTGGTGTGTATTAAGTTAGATTTGCCAATGGAGGCGCATTTCTGTGTAATTAAAAAAATAGAAAGACAAAAATCTGCGCGCCGTGCAATCTTAACTTAATACATATTCTTTTCACTTGTGCATTTTTTAAGTTTTATCTGCAGTAATTCATACTATTTAAATACCAATTAACTATTGTTAATTAAGAGGTGTTCAAAATGGTCTGTAAAATTTGTGATATTGAATTAAATGAAAATGATTTGTTTTATTGCGGTTCTTGCGAAGATATCAGAAGAAGATGGGAAGTTTATTGCGAAGAAAATAACATCTATAAGAAAAGAAGAGAATTAAAATTGTTAGGGAGGAAGAAAAAATGAAATCTAAAAATGTTTGTGAACTATGTGATAAAACTTTGGAAAGAAAAGATTTGGAAGCAATAAATTATTGCGATTTGTGTAACGAAAAAGCAATAAAAGAGAAAAGATTAAAAAAGTCTTGCGGTTAATGTTAATTAAAATGACTAAAAAAAATGAAATCTATAAATGTAATGTTTGTGGAAATGTTGTCGAAGTTTTAACAGAAGGTAAGGGAGAGTTAGTTTGCTGCGGTAAACCAATGGAATTGATGAAAGAAAAGACTGAAGAGGAAGGTAACGAGAAGCACAAACCAGTTATTGAAAAAGATGGTGACAAAATAACAGTTAAAGTGGGTTCTGTTCCGCATCCAATGGAAGAAGACCATTACATTCAGCAAATTGAAGCTTTAGTTGACGGAAAAGTGGTGGTAACAAAGAAATTATTTCCTGGAGATTTACCGGAGATGGAATTATTGCCGAAATATAACGATAAAAACATATCTGCAAGAACTTACTGTAACTTACATGGTTTGTGGAAGAGCGATTAAAGTAACAAATTAAACAAATAGCCCAAGATTAAAACTTGGGGTACAGTTATTATAGGTAACCAGATAGCTGCTTTTTTCCCAATATTGCTCCAAATTAGTCCGATTTCTGTGTAATCCGTTACTACGCCAGCCATTAAGAAAGTAAATGCGTTACCAAAAGCGCCCGTTTGCCGAAAAATCTCAAAAGCCATTGGTGAACTCCCTTCTGAACACACTTCAATAATAGTGGCGATGATTAATGTAACAAATAAACCTAAGATACTGGCACCCATATACTGATGGAAAAAACCTTCCGGAACAAATGCTCTTGCTAGTGATGCAAGAAACATTCCAATAATGATCCACCAAAGAATCATTTGTGATAAACTCCACATTCCTTCCAGTACACCTTTAACATCTTTGATTCCCCATTTATAATTTTTGTAACGTTTTTTTAGATCTTCTTTAATTGAGAATTTTTTATCAACGATAACTGCATGTCTATGTTCTTCGACCAGTTTTCTTCTTTCTAAAACTTGGTAAATCAATCCGGTAATTATCGCGATTAAAATAGCAGATATAACTATAAACAAAGCTTTCCAACCAAAGAAACCGAACAACATGATTGTTATCGTTAAATTTGCCCATGGTGCGGCTAAGAAAAAAGCAACTACTGAAGAAATCGAAGCTCCTTTTTTGTATAATTGAATTGCTATTGCTAAAATTCCATGTGAACAAGCACTCATTAAGAATCCTAATAGTACGGCGTAACCTATAGTTCTTTTTCTTGAAGATGCTAAATACTTAGAAACGTATTCGCTTGGAATAAAATAATCAATAAGGCCCCCGATAACTAATCCTAATAGAATTGCCCACCAGATTATTTTTAGGT
Organism: uncultured Methanosarcinales archaeon; assembly: GCA_964540325.1. GTDB lineage: Archaea > Nanobdellota > Nanobdellia > Woesearchaeales > GW2011-AR9 > JABJOX01. The sequence continues at coordinate 5,841 of CAZIMI010000068.1, forward strand.
AATCGAAAAATGCTTCATAAAATGGATTCAAGATAGGAATTATATAAGATATGACTAAAGCCACTATTAAAATTAAAGTTACTATTAATAACTTGTTTTTGTACCACTTACTTTTTTCTGTTTTACAATGTTGACAATTGCCCATTTTATTTACCTCTTAATATTTTTGTTTATTTAAAATTAACTTAATAACTTCCACAACCACCACCGCAACCACCAGTTCCGCCACAACTTCCCGTTCCACCACAACAGCCCCCACCAGTAGATTGAGTTTGTTTTTGTATTGGTAAATCTTCTCCAGTTACTGTAGCTGGGTATTCATTAAAAACATCTAAACCTAACATTTCTGTTTTAGAAGTTTGCAATGAATCGTAACTTATTGCAAAATTGTTTGGAAAACTGAATTGAACATTACTTACTCCGGCAATTGTTTTTAATTCGTTGCTGATTAAAGGAGCATGGCCCGGACAAGGGATATCAACTTTAATGTTTAATGTTGCATCATCAGTTATTGCTCCGCCAGTAGGAGAAGCAATAGAAACATTTGCTAGTAACGGAAAGATTAAGAAAAATAATATTACATTAATTCCAATCGTTGATCCGTACATTATAGAAAGATAGCCTTTTTTTCTTTTAATACCGTTCCAAGAAAGCATTCTGTTTTTTCTTAGATAGAAATATGAAGATAATGTAGCAAATCCTATCGAAACGCCAATTAAAGCATGGAAAATATATCTGTTCATCAATAAAGGCTTAAAGAACTGCATTAATACTGTTGCACCTAATACAGAAGAGATGATAAATAAGATACAGCCAGTATGAGGAATTAATCCGTACAAAAGACCTTGCCAGAAACTGTTTGGTTTTTTTCTTGGTTTACAACAATTATTTTCTTCCATT
>CAZIMI010000069.1:0-6670 GCA_964540325.1 uncultured Methanosarcinales archaeon
GAACTTGTTGGAATGTGGAACAAAGCTTGGATGTTAGCCCAGCCATACGATGAAATCAAAGAAGTCTTAACAGAACTGAGAAAAAATTATCAGATAATTTTAGTAGCAAATACAGATTGTTTTTCTGTACCACAAGTTGTAGAAAAATTTGCTTTAACTGAACTCTTTGACAAAGTTTATTATTCTTTTGATGTCAGTTTAATTAAAACCGATAAGAACTTCTTTAAACATGTTTTAACGGATTTAAACCTAACAACGGACGATTCAGTAATGGTCGGCGACAGTATCCAATCAGACATTATGGCTGCAAAAAGACTAGACATGAAAGCTGTTCTGATTGATAGAAGAAATACCCGCGACTTTCACCCTAAGATTAAAAGTATGAATGAGTTAGGAAGTTTATTGGAGATGTGATGTTAACTAATACTTAATTAACTTAATAACTTTATAATATTTATCTTTAGTTCGTCCATCTTCATTCGTAACATATTCATAAGGATCAAATTTCCTATTCTGAATTATTCTTTTTTCACGAACTGTTTGCGCTAATTTTTTTGCATTTTGTTCTGTACTTGGTTCAGGGACATGAAAAACAAAATATTCAACAGACATTTTTCGCCCTCGAAATATATTATCTGATTTTTTCCAAATTTCATCAATTCTCCCGAATCGGTTATTACAATGTCCAGGGGGATCAAAACTAAACCTTTTAGCCAAGCCCTCTTTAGTATATTCTCCAATCTCAAAATATCCATCGTAAGCGTAATGTAATGCAGGTTCTTCATTAGGAAACTTTTCTTCGTAAGCATCAACGAAAGCAACAACATCGTGGGAACGCAAGCTTGACTTATCTGTAGCATCTGCAAAGTATCCAATAAAAAAGTCATCTGGGTGAAATTCTAGTTTTAGTTCTGGCACAGAACAATATTCTTTATTTTGTTTTAATGCATATTGCAATAAAGTATCCCATTGAAAATAACATAACTCACAAGCATTACTGGCCATGTCTACAGTATCTGGAAAAAGATCTTCCCCGCGTTTAACTAACCGTGGAACTAAATACTGTTCCCAAAATCTTTCCATACATTCGTCTTCTAAATTTTTTTGAGTCATTTTTATCACTAAACATCAAAGAATAAAGAGTTTTATATAATATTCTGCCAGAGAACTATACAAAAAAGAAAGATTTATAAGAAATACCTCATTTTTGTTCAACATGGACTTAAAAGATAGGAAAATACTTCATGAATTAGATAAAAATGCTCGAATTTCAGCTTCAGAAATAGCAAAGAGAATCAGATTAAGTAAGAACTCAGTGATTAATCGAATCAAAAGATTAGAACAAGAAAAAATTATTTTAGGTTATAATACCCTAACTAACATCAACAATCTGGGTTATACAACTTATGATATTTATCTAAAATTTAAAGATACTTCTTTTGAAAAAGAAGAAGAAATTATTGATTATTTAATGAAAAATAAGGAAGTCTGGTTGCTGGCAAAAGTTGAGGGTAATATTAATCTTTCTCTACTTATTTCAACAAAAACAGCAGAAGAATTTGATCAAATTTGGAACAATATCTATGGAAAAATAAAGCCAAATATAGAAATAGTAAGAATTGCTATCCTCTTAGAATACCACCATTTCCCACGTAAATACTTGCTAGAAAAACAAGAAAAAGAAACAGTGATTATCGGAAAACAAGGAAATAACAAAATTGATAAACTAGACGAGGAATTATTAAGATTATTATCCTCTAATGCCAGAATTTCTTTATTAGAATTAGCTGAAAAATTAAAATTAAACCCAAAATCAATTTCTTTAAGAGTTAAAAGATTAGAGAAGGAAAAAATTATTTTAGGTTACCGAGTTAATTTAAATTTTAGAAAAATGGGTTACAATTATTACAAAATGATGATCCATTTAAACAATTTAAGTGTAAGAAAAAAACTTTATAACTATGTTAAAACAAATGAAAATGTTGTTTATTTTGACAAATTTATTGGAGGGACAGACTTTGAATTTGATCTAGAGATAGAATCTTTTGAAAAGTTTTTACAATTTTTAGAAGAATTAAAGAAAAAATTTGGTGAAGCAATAAGTAGTTATAATTATCTCAATCCTACGATAATTTACAAGTCAGAATATTTTTCTTAGTTAAATTTATTAATACAACACATATATTAGGGAATATGGTAGAAATAACTTTCCTAGGAACTAGTTGTATGCAACCAACTAAGAAACGTAATCATCCTAGCTTTATGCTTAGTTATAAAACCGAAAATATCTTGTTTGATTGCGGTGAGAATGTGCAACGACAGATGCGTTTAACAGGGATCAAACCAGCAAAAGTTACTAGATTACTAATCAGCCATTGGCACGGTGACCATGTCTTTGGAATTCCTGGATTGATGAGTAGCATGGGTGCAGATCAATATGCAAAGAAATTATACATTTACGGTCCGAAGGGAACAAAGAAATATCTAGAGCATATGTTTAAATCTTTTGCCGCAAAAGATATTATCCCTTATGAAGTCAAAGAAGTAAAATCAGGAGTTTTCTTTGAAAATGAAGATTTTCAATTAGTAGCAGAGAAATTAAAACATTCTGTAGACTGTGTAGGTTTCAGTTTTATTGAAAAGGAAAGGTTAAGAATTAATGTCGCTAAAGCAAAGAAATTGAAACTGTCTGGACCAATATTAGGTAAATTACAACAGGGGAAAGATGTAACTCATAACGGAAAGAAAATTAAATCAAAAGATGTTACTTACTCAGTAGAAAGAAAGAAAATAAGTTATATTGCCGATACTTCTCCTTGTAATGGAGCAAACAAACTTGCCGAGAACGCAGATTTATTAATTTCTGAAGGCACTCATTTAAGTGATATAGCTAGTAAAACAAGAAAATATATGCATTTGACAATAAAAGACGCAGCATTAATCGCTTCTGAGAATAATGCCAAGAAACTAATCATTACCCATATCAGCCCTAGGTATAAATCAACTGCTGAAATAGTTTCTGAAGCCCGAGATTATTTTGATGAAACTATTGTTGCTGAGGATTTTATGAAAGTTAGATTATGAAAATGAATCCAGAAGAAAAAAACATTTTATTTGATTTTCTAAAAAATCATAAGTTAATGACTATTGCTACCCATGATGAAAAATTGTGGATTGCAACTGTTTTTTATGTTGCGGACGAAAGTTTAAATCTTTATTTTTTAACTAGTCCTAAAACTGAACATGGCCAACATATTGCTAAAAACGGAATGATTGCTTGTAATATAGTTGATTCACACCAACAAGTTACGAATCAAAAAGTGGGGTTACAAATTGAAGGAACTGCAGAAAAAGTAAGTGTTCTTGAAAGTATTAAAAAAGTGCTACAAATGTGGCATGCTACTAATCCTGGAAAAGAAGAAAAATTATCGTTTGATAAAATTAAAAATAAAGTTATTAAAATGCGAGTTTACAAAGTTACCCCTAACCGGCTTAAATTCTTTAATGAAAAGCTTTACTCGGAAGAGGAATCTAAAGTTTTCGAATTGTAAAATGTTTTAGGGTTTAAATCTATAAACCAAATGTTTCTTTGGAATTTCTATCTCTGCTTGAAAAACTCTTTTTGATTTGTGTTGACCGTAGTCTTCCGACCCTTGCAAATTAAGAAATGGATAACCTAAATCTCTAGCAATTCTAACTGCCTCAAACATAAAACGTCGATATGAATTTTTGTAATTGTAATCGTTCATTAAAGAGTTAAAACCTAGACATTTCTCTGAAATTTCACTAAAACTTAGATAACCAATAAGATTATTTGTTTTGTTATCAAATATATCATAAGCTAATTCTAAATCAAGCATTTGGTTAGAATCCAAATAATAATCTTCATTAACTTCTATTCTTTCTGCCATTTGCTCTGCCCATTGGTTTAAAATTCTCCTAAAATTATTTCCAGTAGATTTACGTACATCAAGGCCATATCTTTTATCAAATCTTCTTAACTCGGATCTTAACCTTCTGTATTTAGAACCTTGTAAAGATAAACAATCTTGGACATTAACAACTTGCTGTGGAAAAGTATTATCATCATATTTTGATTCATCGAGCCAAGCTTCATCAAAACTGTAATCTTCAAATCCTACTTCTTTTAATTTTTCCTCTAAACCTAAACCAACATTTTTAATAATTACATCTTGTTGATGGCTTTCTGCTAAGTGTTTTGCATATTTAATTATTTGTTCTGCTCTGTCTTTTCCGATAGCAACAACAATCACAGGTGAAGAATCTAAATTTTCATTTTTTGTTCCAGCAAAAATAAGGGAATCTTCACTAGTTAAACTAGTTAAATTATATCGGGTTGCTTGTTTAATATAACCTGTACAATACTCAAAGTCAAGTATATTGGGATGATATTTATCTTTTAGTTTTTGTATACTCATCTTTTAATCACTTAAAAGAAGTAAAACTATCTGTTTATTAAAATATGTGGTGTCGTAATACTACCACAAGACTTATAAATAAGCTTAAATTACAGAAATTATGGACACTTCAGCACTAAAAACCATTGGTTTATCTGCAGGAGAAATAAAAGTTTATAATGCGGTTCTGGAACTAGGCATTTCTTCTCTGCAAAAAATTCATGATAAAGTGGGAATAGATCGTAGGAATATCTATGATATTCTTAACAAGTTAATTGAGAAAGGCCTAATAAGCTATACAATAGAAAAGGGGAAAAAAACTTTCCAAATTACTCATCCTAATAAAATCTTAAATTATCTTGAAGAAAAAAAGCAAACCATTGAAGATCAAGAAAAAGAAATCAAACAAGTTCTTCCAGATTTAACGAAAATCTTTAATGAAAAAAAATCAGACATTAGAGCAGAAGTTTTCCGCGGTAATGAAGCTATGAAAGCTATTTTCAATGAGATATTAGAATACGATGCCTCTTATTGGATTGGCGGAAATAGTGGTGTTGAAGATATTAATCTCAAATATTGGTTTGGTCATTGGATGAAAAAAAGAGTTAAGATGAAAAAAACACTTTATGATTTAGTAGATTATGGAACTTTTCTTGAAGGACTTGAACCAGAAAAAATTGAAGAACATAAAAAAAATTATTATAAACGATGTGAATTACCAAAACACCTATCATCTCCATTGATTATGGTTATTTACGGCAACAAAGTTGCCCAAATTTTATGGAGCAAACAAAGTTTCGCATTTGTCTTAGAATCAAAAGAAATAAAAAAATCATTTATGCAATATTTTGAATATTTTTGGAAAAACCCATATTAAAATGAAAAATCGCAAGGCTAAAGGCTCAAAAGGTGAAAGAGAACTGGTTAAATTCTTTAATGAGAACGAATTCAGTTGTATTAGAGCAGCAGGATCCGGATCGAGTAGATACCCTGCACCAGACTTATTAGCTGCTAACGCAATCAGAAGACTTGCCATTGAGTGTAAAGTTACAAAAGATCAGAAAAAATACTTTCAAAATGCTGAAGTTGAACAATTATTAACATTTTCTCGTAATTTTGGCGCAGAATCTTGGGTAGCTGTTAAATTCCCTGACCAAGATTGGTACTTCGTAATGCCTGAAGATATGCAAGATACCGGCAAATGTAAACTTATTTCTTTAGAATTAGCCCAAAGAAGGGGTTTAACTAAGGACGAATTACTTCAGATTAGTAATGAAAACCGAAAGCTTTAAAAGGGACAAATACCAATATATACTATATAATGCGTCTAACCCAAAATAAGATTGAAGAAATTACATTACCTATTCTTAGTGAGGAAGGCATGCCTTTGATTAAGCAGCTTTATGGTAAAGAAAACGTTTCTGAATTTGATTTAGCTAAGAGAACTAAATTTGACATTAAAGTTGTTAGAAAAATGCTTTACCTTCTTTATAATAATAATTTGGTTGGCTTTAACCGTAAAAAGGATAAGGAAAAAGGTTGGTACATTTATTATTGGACTTTAATACCAGAAAATGTTCGTTTTATTTATTTCAAAAGAAAAAGAGAACAATTAGTAAGATTAAAAGAAAGGTTAGAATCTGAAGAAAAAGAATTATTTTTTGTTTGTCCAAAAGAATGTGTGAGGTTAAACTTTGATCAAGCAATGGACTTTGAGTTTCATTGTCCAGAATGTGGTGAATTGTTAGGCCAGGATGAAAGTAATACCAAAAACATTTCAGTAATTAAAACTAGGATAAAATATCTGGAAGAAGAAATTACTAAAGAAAAGAGAATAGTAAAAAGGGCAGCGGTTAAAGAAAAGAAAAGGATTGCTAAAGAACAAATAAAAGCTAAAAGAAAAGTTGTTAAAAAGAAACCAGTAAAGAAGAAAATAACTAAGAAAAAAGTTAAGAAAACTTCTATTAAAAAGAAAGTTGCTAAGAAAAAAACTGCTGCTAAAAAGAAAGTAGCTAAAAAAACAAAGAAAAAGAAATAAAATTATCTTTTCTTCCTTCTCTTAAGTGCTTTCTCAATTACCATTTCTTCTTTAAGAACTTTTGACGTCATCCTCTGAATGTTCATCTCCATTCCCGCAACACGTCTTTCTAAAAGAATCAATACTCTCAACGAATAAACTATCGCTGCTAAAGTTCCGATAATTACAGCAAGAATAACTTCTGCTAATTCTAATCCTGGCATTTTATATTCAC
>CAZIMI010000070.1:0-6583 GCA_964540325.1 uncultured Methanosarcinales archaeon
CATTCTGCCCTTTCGGCTTTCCGAAAAGGAAGATAGGCAGCGACCCGAGTTCAAACGAAATTAGTAATGAGTGGTGAGTTATGGGTGATGGGTTATTTTAACTCAAAACTCAATACCCAAAACCCATTACCAAATTCCTGAAAGTCTCGGTCGGGGCGCTCATTTTTCTACCTGAACCAAATATACTGCACAACAACGAGAATCAAGGTTACAATCAAAGCAATATTAACGCCTTTGTAGTGGATTTTGATGTTAAACTTGTCAAGAGTTTCGGCAATAAAAGAATGATCATAATTCTTCTTACTTTTCAAAGGATAACCTCGTAACCATTGCATTAAAGTTGTCAACGGACAAATAATATCAAATTTTCTGAAAACTAACAAAGCCCAAATCAATTGGATCACCATAATACTGAAAATGAACCAAAAATGAAACGTTATTCTACCCGGCCAAACTGATTTTGGAACAAGAAACAACCCGAACCAAAGAATAATAATTGGTTGGTGTAACAAGAAAACTATTTCTGCACTTATTTTTTTAAAGCCCATTTTGGATACCACCCCTTTTTCTTAAAAACTATCACGATGATTATAACTATAATTAAACTCCAATTCAAGATGAAAAACCAACCCGTAGCCCAACTCATTCCCGGAAAAGCCCAGTTAGATATCGGCCAAAGGAAGGGTGTAGGTAAAACCTCTCGAGTATGGGTAGGGATGTCGATTAAAATATGGATGGGCCAAGCAAACATGTAGATAGGAATATTTTTGTAGACTAGGTAAACTATCAAGAAAACTGCAGCACAAATAATTAAACTATGGCTTATCCCATACAAAGGCATAATCCAAGGAGGAAAATTTTCCAAAACAGGAGGACCATAATTTACTTTTGCTGTGAATAATCTATAAAAGAAATAAAGCAACCAAGAGATAGAATCTGGCAGGATACCAAACAAAACAGCATAAAGTGGTTTCTTTGTTTTATTAAAGAAAATATAACTCCAAATAGCATGTGAAAAGTAATCCATAATAAAAAAGAAACAATTAATTTATAAAAACTTAACTGAAATTAATATTAAATGACCAACAAGATCCCAATCAAAGAAGCTTTGAAACTTAAAGATACAGTTTTTATAGATGTGCGTTCACCAAGCGAGTTTGAGAAGGATCATATTCTGGGAGCAGTTAATTTGCCAATCCTTACTGATGAAGAAAGGCATGAAGTGGGATTGATGTATAAACAGATCTGCCAGAAAAAGGCAATCGAGAAGGGATTAGAATTTTATGAAGAAAAAATTCCGGCAATGACAAAGTTTATTGAAAAATTTAAAGATAAAAAAATAATCATCTATTGCTGGCGCGGGGGAATGCGCTCAGAAGTCATCACTACTTTATTTGAATCTCTCGGCTTTAAAACTTGCCAATTAAAAAACGGATATAAAGCTTATCGAGCATTGATATTAGAAGAATTAACTAATTTCAAATTGAAACCAAAACTAATTGTTTTGCATGGATTGACTTGTACCGGCAAAACTGCTTTGCTGCAAAAATTGCCGAATTCAATTAATTTAGAGGGATTAGCGCAACATCGCGGTAGCCTTTATGGAGCCATCGGCTTGAAACCACATACACAAAAAATGTTTGATACCCTTCTTTTGAAAAAGTTAAAGGAATTAAATGATAAAGAATTTGTTTTTATAGAAGGGGAATCTCGCCGGATCGGAAATTTAATGTTACCAGAATTTCTCTGGAAAGAAATGTGTAAAGCAGAGAATGTTCTCATTGAAAGAGATTTACCAATTAGAGTTAAAGAAATGGTTAAAGAATATTTTCTGGATGAGAAAATTGTTGAAGAGATCAAGAAAATCTCTGCAAATTTATGGAAAGTAATTTCTAAGAAAAAAAAACAAGAGATGTTAGATTTTATTGATGCTAAAGAATTTGAAAAAGCAGCAGAAATTCTGTTAGTTTACTATTACGATCCTCTGTATGACCATTCTTTAAGCAAGCTAAATTATTCTTTTACGATTAACTGTAATAATGTTGATGAGGCTATAAAAGAGATTATGGAGAATGTTGTTTAATTAGAAGGTAATTAAGATGATGAAACAGTAGCTGGTTTCATAGGCTTCTTCTTTTCCTTAATTACTCGCACAACTTTAAACCCATGCGCTTCCAACGCTTTAATGTCACTTTCTAATGTTTTGTTCTTTGTTTTTTCTATTACTTTGCTCTTTGTTTTGTTCTTTGTTTCTTCTTCTGTTTTTTCTTTTGTTGCCCCTACACTTTTTTGTTCTACGACTTTTTCTTTTGTTGGCACTAATTTTGTTTTATTTACATTAAATCCATGTTTCTCTAATGCTATAATATCTTTTTCTATTGTTTTTTCATCAGCATTAATGATTCTTTTATCTTGACTTTTATCTTCAATAAGTTTCTGATCTTTATCTTTACCTAAGATTAGAGCTTTTAGTGCAGGATCTAATTTTGTTTCTGGTTTTGGTAATATCTCGTCTTTCTTTAGTTCCACTTTTACTGGTTTTACTTCTACTTCCAACACAACTTCATTTTCTTTCTTCTTTTCTTTATTCTCTACTTTTTTTCTCTTTCTTTCTCTTCTTCTTTTCCGTCTTCTCTCTCTCGCTTGTTTACGAACTTTCTTTTTTACATGCAAAATTCTTCTCTTAATCTTTCTTTTCCGTTCAGAAGTTTTTTCTACTGCAAGTAAAAATTTTCTTTTTATTTTTCTTTTGATCACCCTTACTTTATTTGTTACTATTTCAATTACCGTTTTTATTTTCCTTCTCCATCTTAATTTTTCTTTCCTTTCAATCTCTTCATCTTTTATTTTCTCTCTTCTTCTTTTCCGTCTTCTCTTTCTTGCTTCCTTACGATTTTTACTTTTTAAATAAAATACTTTCCTCTTAATCCTATTTTTATGTTCAAATATTATTTCTATAATTTGTTTAATTCTTCTCTTAGTTTCTCTTCTTAGCCATTGTATTTCTCCAGTCTTAAAACCATAAAGAGAACCACCAATTATCAAGATAATAACAAAAATTAACCAAATAATATTATATTTCATAAAACTGTTCTTGAAGAATCCAAAAGCCAAACCCACTAACGGTTTTTCTTTCTCTTCTTCAAACTGAGGCAATATAACATCTTTCCCTTCAACATAAATTGTCCGATAAGATAAAGCCTGATAATTTTCAAAACTAACTTGGACATAAAATTCATAAGAACCATTAGAAAGACTTTTTGGGAGATAAATTTTTGTTTGTTCTGTCTTTTCTTCAAATGAACCTAAGTAGATTACATCCTGGCCAGAACTGATTTTCTCCCCATCTTTTTCCAGCCAGAAATTAACAATTACATCACCGCTAATGTTAGCCATCCCTTTAATGAAGTAAGTAAAACCAAGATTGCCATCCTCGTCAATAGGCGACTCAACATCAATCACTTTCACATCAAACAACTTTACACATTGATTGTAATAACAAGTTTTATCTGGACCACATTCAGCATCGGTGTAACATTCAATTACTTTTGCAGCTTCTACAGCGCCAGCACCACCGCCGCCACCACCTCCACCGCCGCCGCCACCGACTGAAGCAGAAGTATCAGCGGCAGGAGTAGCGACAGTACCTTTAATCGCTGAATATTGTAGATTTTCAATTTTTATTGTTGTTCCTAAATCAGTACAATTAATGTCATTAATTTTTGCACTACCACCTAAACAAGAAGTAAATAATGTTTCATTACTTCCCGTACAAGTAGAAGTAACTTGATCTATTGAGTTTATCTCTTCATCTTTTACACAAAAAGAAGCAAAGTTATTATCAGCAAGGTATAAAGTTTTGTTTACTTGCAACTGACCGGAGAAGTTTACAATCAAATAATTTGTATCTTTAATTATGGTAATATCACTCAAATCTAAATTTGTTAGCGAAAAATTATGGCTGAAATTAACCAATAATGTTGTATTATCATAGAAAAGTATTTCTTGTTTACCACTATAAGTTCCGTTTGTTCTATTACCACCAACAGTGATGTTTAATTTAGTAATTCCAGTGGAAGTTACATTAGTTTCATTGTAAAGAAGAGGATCGTTAGTATCGTCAATTCCATCGTTATCGGCGTCTGGCAAAATTGTAAAAGTTACAAAGCCATCTATTTTATTTCCAGCAGAATCATTTGTCCAAAGAGAAAAATTATGGTTCCCTACACCCCAAACAAGATTAGTAATATTTGCACAATTGTTTAATGTAGTATTAGTCCCGTTATTGTCATTAAACCAACAAGAAGCTCTATTTGTATCGGTAGCAACATAATTAACATCTAATAACGTATTAGTGGTATTAGTTCCGTTAGTAGGAGAGATGATTGTTATGGTCGGAGTAGTTGTATCTACAGTCACTGTTCTAGTAGTAGTAAGGTTTTCATTTCCATCTACATCTTTAGAGGAAGCAAAGTAAGTATAACTTCCGTCGGATAAAACGGCAGTTGCGTTCTGACTTTGATTAACATACAGATTGTGTTGATGGTAAGTGTGTTTGTTTAGGTTATGGTCCTAATGGACCGCCAAACTCTGACGATGGCAGTAATGACGATACAGAAGACGAAACTGAATCTGAGGGAGAAGATACTAGCAGTGATGATACTCCAGAGGAATCTGAAGGAACTCCTGAAGAGCCAAAAGAAGAGCCGGAAGTTGTTGAACCAGAGATTGTTGAACCGGAACCCACCCCCGAACCAGAGCCTACTCCAGAACCCGAAGTAGAAGATAATTCTGGAGAAGAGAACATTGCACCTGAAAGCGAAAACGCAATCACTGGTGGAGCAGTTACTGGTTTCTTTGAAACATTAAGAGGTTTATTTAATTAATTTTTTTTCTTTTAACTTTTTTCTATTCTTCCAATTAACTCTTGTAACATATCAAACTTAAAGTTGTCTAAAGAAATAGTTCTGAACTTCTCTTGATTCTTTTTACTATATAAGACCCGAGAATGTTCCAAAGCGTTCAATAAATCTTCTTTAGAAATGATCCCATAGAATTTAGTAAAACCATTTTCATGGTTGCAAACAACATGATAATCAGCTATCTTTTCTTTCTCTTCTCGGAAACGATCGTCAGGATAGGCAACAGACTTAAACACATTCAGAGATTCCGGAGAGACACTTCTTAAACCAACAGAAACTTCTTTTCCATCAATTTTAACAGTAAAGTCTGCCCCAGCACCAGCAGAATCGCCAAAATATAATCCGCGATGTCTGAACCATTTCTGTTCTTTGATGAGAATTTGTTTGAATGCTTCTTCAGTTACCCAGCAATGGACAAAGTTTTGAATTTTAACTTCTTTATTCCTTCCTGCCCAATTTTCTGCCTGAATTTTCTGTTCAGCTTGTTTCCTAAAGAAAACTAGTAAATCTTCAGGTACTTGATGTTGTAAGTGGTTGTTTTGAGAGGTTCTTTCATTCATTTTCATTTACCTCCTCCAGTTTCTTAAAGATCAAACAATATTGATGATGTACATTAGGAACGTAACTATATCTATATCCATAAGGATATAAAGTTTTATTATCCTGCAGCCAGATTCGTTCTCCTCTTAGTTGATAATGTTCTGTCATTCGTTTAGCAAAATCCCAAGCGAGAGTAATATAATTTCCTTTATGCATATAATTCTGTAAAATTACAACCAAATATCCGTTATCTTTAATCTTAGGTTTTATTTTTATGAAGATGTCTGTTAATCTTTTTAGGAATTCATCATAACTTTCTGCGTTTCCCAAATCATGTTCATCTTCACTGTATTTAGTATCAAGATCTTTCTCTTCTCTTTCTTTAGCAGCCAAACTTTTCTTGTTAAGCATCATTCCATATGGTGGAGAAGTTATTACCAAATCTATTTTTGGCAACTGATTATCATTCCAAATAGAATCCATATTTGCGGAATTACCTTCGATAACCAATTGTTTGCATTGCAGTTTAGCTCCATCATCGCCTAATTTCAATTGACTCTCGATAATATTCAAACGTTCTTTAGCAATATTTGCATATCTTTTTTGTAATTCAATCCCAACCCCGTTTCTCTGTGTATTATGGCAAGCAACTAAAGTACTTCCTGTACCTAAGAATGGGTCAAAGACAACTCCACCTGGCTTAGTAAAGAATTTAACAAACTTTTCAATCATATCTTCTGGATACTTTGCAGGATGTAACATCTCAGCTTTCTTTCTCGGTGGAGGATTATGAATGAACCAAGTCTTCGTAAACTTCAACCATTCTTTAGCATTAAGTTCATTTAATTTATTTTTAGGATCAAAATCTGGCATATAAAGAAAATAAATTAGAAATATATAAAGTTATAGATTAAAAAGAATATAATAAAAAAAAATAAAAGAAAAAAGAATTTATCTTTTCTTTCTCTTACGAGTTGCTGCTGCTTTCTTGCCAGCTTTCCTTCGCACAGCTTTCTTCTTCTTCTTAGTTGCTGCTGCTTTCTTACCAGCTTTTCTTCGAACTGCTGCTTTTCGCTTCTTAGTTGCTACTGCTTTCTTAGCTGCTGCCTTTCGAACTGCTG
>CAZIMI010000071.1:0-6579 GCA_964540325.1 uncultured Methanosarcinales archaeon
GAGTTGGTGAGAAACACAACGAGGTAACTAAGATAATTCTTTGTTACTAATAAAAATATTCGAGGTTAAATTAAAATGGCTGATGAAGCAAAAGTATTGGAAATAGTTGAAGTCGCAAGGACTTCAGGAAAGATTAGTAAAGGTGCAAACGAAGCTACCAAAGCTATTGAGAAAGGTAACGCAAAGTTAGTAGTTTACGCAGCAGACGTATCACCTAAAGAAGTTGTAATGCATTTACCTTTATTATGCAAAGATAAAAACGTTCCTTGTATAGAAATCTCAAAGAAAGAAGATTTGGGAGCAGCAGCAGGATTGGCAGTTTCAACTGCAGCAGTTGCTGTTGTTAAAGAAGGAGATGCTAAAGGACAAATTGAATCTTTGAAGGGTGAGTAAATATGGCAAAACCACCTTTTAAAAAGAAGCACGAGGAAAGTAAGGTAGAAGGCGAAGTAAGGTTTGCTCCAGGAATCCCTGCTGAAGTTAAAGAGATAGTTGTCAGAGCTGGTTCCAGAGGAGAAATCACGCAAGTAATGTGTAATGTTCTTGATGGCAGGGATAAAGGTAAATCTTTAAGAAGGAATGTTAAAGGTCCTGTTAAAGTAGGAGACACCTTAATGTTAATGGAGACAGAAATCGAAGCCCAGAGATTAGGTGGCGGTCGTAGAGGAGGTAGGAAATAGAATGCCTAAATGCAACTTTTGCGGACTATCAATCGAGAAGGGAACAGGAAAAATGTTTGTTTACACTTCAGGTAAAGTGATTAATTTCTGTTCTCGGAAATGCGAGAAGAACCTCTTGAAACTAAAGAGGAAGCCTTTGAAAATCAGATGGACAGAAGCTTATCGTAAAGAGCATAAGAAAGATACTAAAGAATGAAAGTAATAACTACTACTGTTGACAATCAAGATTCAGCGGAAAAGATTGCTCAGGCTTTACTAACAGAGAAATTAGTGGCTTGTGTTAATTTTTTCCCAGTAAAGAGTGTTTATACTTGGAAAAGTAAGATTGAAAACAGTGAAGAAACTTTACTGAGAATCAAAACAAAACAGTCTTTAGTTACAGAAACTATCAACAAAATTAAAGAGGTCCATCCTTATGACTTACCGGTGATTGAAGTTATTAATACTGAAACCAACGAAAAAGTCAAAGAATGGATAGATGAGGTCGTAAAAAATGGTTAAAGAATTAATCGAACAAACATTTATTGCTGTCAAACATGATGGTGTACAGCGTGGCTTAGTTGGAGAAATCATTAAACGGTTTGAACAGCGTGGTTTAAAACTTATCGCTATGAAAATGATCCTACCCACTGCAGCTTTAGCAGACAAACATTATGTTTTAACACCAGCTTTTATCAAAAAGTTAGGGGAAAACACACGAAAAGCTGCTGAAGCTAGAAATATTAAAATGAAGGAAACTAATGAAGAGATTGCTACTAGAGTCAAAAATTGGAATATGAAGTATCTTACTGAAGGTCCAGTAGTAGCAATGATTTGGGAAGGTTTCCATGCGATCGAAATCGGCAGGAAAATTGTTGGCCCTGCAGAATCTAAACAAGCACCAATCGGCACCATCAGGGGAGATTTCAGTTCAGAATCATACAGTATGGCTGACGCTTTAGAAAGACCTTTAAGAAATCTTGTTCATGCTTCCGGTAATAAAGAGGAAGCAGATAACGAAATTAAGTTGTGGTTTAAAGCAGCAGAAGTTTTCAGTTGGGATAAAGCTCGTTGGAAAGTAATGCATGGGGTGGGAAAATGAAACTCATCGCTTTAGGCTCACCAGGAGTTGGGAAAGGAACTTATGCTAAAGAGATAGTAGGACAATACAACATTATCACAATTTCTTCAGGAGATTTGTTCAGAGAGAATATCAAGAACGAAACTGAGCTGGGCAAGAAAGCTAAAGAGATTATTGACGCTGGTCACTTAGTTCCTGACGAAATCACTATTGGGATGATGAAAGAACGTCTCAGTAGAGATGATACAAAAAACGGTTTCCTTTTGGACGGTTTTCCAAGAACTATCCCCCAAGCGGAAGCTTTAGCAGAATTTACTCAAATAGATCTGGCTCTCAATTTCAAAGCAGATAAAGAGATTATTATGCAGCGTTTAACTGGAAGAAGAACCTGCAGCAAATGTGCAGCAACTTTTCACATGGTAAACTTACCACCAAAACAAGAAGGTGTCTGTGATAAGTGTGGCGGAGAACTTGTACAAAGGTCTGACGAGCTTCCGGAAGTAATTGAAGAGCGATTAAAAGTTTACGAAGAACAAACTGCTCCTTTGATTGACTATTACAAAGAGAAAGGTTTGTTAAAAGAAATCACAATCAACGAAGATATGGGTCAGTATAAAGACATTATCCGAGAAAGAATCTTTAAGGTAATTGATGAGGTATAAAACAATGGCAGAAAAAATGGTTGACAAGGTCATGCGGTTAGCTAACCAGCCTGACCAGATCAGAAATATTGCAATTTGTGCTCACATAGATCACGGTAAAACAACATTTTCTGATAACTTACTCGCAGGAGCAGGTATGATGAGTGAAGAAGATGCAGGGAAAGCCTGTAAACTTGACTTTCATGAGGACGAACAGGAACGAGGAATTACAATCGATTCTGCATCCGTATCAATGGTTCACAATGTTGGAGAAAAGGAATTCCTAATCAACTTAATTGACACTCCCGGTCACGTTGACTTTGGTGGCGATGTAACGAGAGCAATGCGAGCTGTTGACGGTGCAGTGGTTTTAATCTGCGCTTCTGAAGGGGCAATGCCGCAAACAGAAACTGTGTTAAGACAAGCTCTTAAGGAAAGGGTTAAGCCTGTTTTGTTTATCAACAAAGTTGACAGATTAATAAAAGAACTTAAATTAACGCCTGAACAGATGCAGCAAAGGTTTGTTAAACAAATTACTGACGTTAACAAGATTATTAGAAACGTTGCTCCTGATGAGTATAAAGAGGCCTGGCAAGTTAGCATTGAGAAAGGTACTGTTGGTTTTGGTTCCGCATTTCACAATTGGGGTATCAGTTTACCGTACATGCAGAAGAAAAGTATTACTTTCAAAGAAATTATTGACGCATACTCTGGAACAGACGAAGAAATTAAAGAGAAAGTTAAAGCTCTGGCAAAGAAAGCGCCGATTCACGAAGTTGTTTTAGATATGTCTGTTGAACATCATCCCAATCCGGTAGATGCACAGAAATACCGTATTCCTAAACTGTGGCAGGGAGAATTAGAATCTGCTGACGGAAAAACTTTAATGAACTGTGATCCTAATGGGAGATTATTTTTTGTAATTACGAAAGTAGTTGTTGACCCACAAGCGGGAGAAATTGCTGCTGGTCGTCTATTTGGTGGAACAATGAAGAAAGGTGAAGAGGTTTGGCTAAACATGGCTAAATCTCCTGCAAGAGTTCAGCAGGTTTACATTTATAACGGAGCAAAGAAAGAAATCGTAGATAATGTTCCTGCTGGAAATATTATCGGTGTTGGCGGTTTACGTGCAGGTATGCCTGGAGAAACTGTAACCTCTAACGGAAAAACTGAACCTTTTGAAAAGATTTCACATATCTTTGAACCTGTTGTTACAAAAGCTATTGAAGCAAAGAAACCAAGCGACCTTCCAAAACTGATCGAAGTTCTTCGTCAAGTACAGAAAGAAGATCCAACAATTGTTGTTGAGATTAACGAAGAAACTGGTGAACATTTGTTACATGGAATGGGTGAGTTACATTTAGAGGTTATTGAACATCGAATTATTAAAGAAAAAGGTGTAGAAGTAAAAACTTCGCCACCAATCGTTGTTTACCGTGAAGCAATCACTAAGGAAAGTCCAGAAATGGAAGGAAAGTCTCCGAATAAACACAACAAACTTTACTTTAAGGTTGAACCTTTGGATGAAGAAGTTGTTAAAGGTATTAAAGAAGATAAGATGCCTCATGGACGATTCAAAAAGAAAGATCCAGAAGTTATTTCTTTTTTAAGAGATGAATGTGGCTGGGATACAAAAGTTGCTCAAAGTGTAAAAGCAGAATGTAACGGTAACTTGTTTTTAGATCGGACGAGAGGAATTGTTTACATTAACGAAATCATGGAATTACTTCTTGATATGTTTGAAGATGTAATGAAAGCTGGTCCTTTGGCAAAAGAACCTTGCATTAATGTTAAAGTTAGTTTAATGGATTGTACTTTGCACGAAGACGCTATTCATCGTGGTCCTGCTCAGATGTACCCTGCGATTAGAGAAGGTATTCGGGGTGCAATGATGCAAGCCGGTCCTTTGTTATATGAACCGTTACAAGTAACCAGAATTGAAGTTCCTAACGAGTATGTCGGAGAGATTTCTAAATTGGTTTCTTCTAAACGAGGCCAACTGTTGGAGATGAATCAGGAAGGCGATATTAATGTAATCATTGCTAAGTTACCTGTTGGTGAATTGTTCGGTTGGAGTAATGATCTAAGATCTGGAACTGCTGGGAGAGGTAATTCTTCATTAGTTGATCAGAGTTTCGAAGTACTTCCGAGAGAATTACAGGATAAGATTCGGACTCAGATTGTACAGAGAAAAGGATTGACTGCTGGTAATTTGGGTGCATAAAATAAGAATAAAATTCTTATTTTAGCACTGAAAACAAATCGTTGTTTGTTTTCATGTGCGTAATTTTTCTTCTTCTTTTCTTTTTTTCTTCTCTAATTCCACAATACTTAAAAACAAAACAATTTTCTTTTAAATTATGATACGATATTTAGTTGCATTAGGAACAGCTGTGACAATCGCTGCTTCTCCTATTGGCTGTTTGGAAGATAGAGTTGAAAATCCTCTTCCACCATCAAGTCTGAAAGTAGATGCAAAAGGAATCGCTGTTAGTAATCCTGATCCTGAACCTGTTGTTGGAGAACAAGAACTTTCTACTGCTGAACTAGAAGAACTCTTAGGGGTTCCGCCTATGGGATCAGTTGCTATGATTCCATCAACAAGTAATCCTTTTTTTGTTCCTTCTGTTTATCCTCCAAGGCCAGCATTTCCGCTTCCTCCTGCATATCATTTCTCGGAACCAAATTTTGGCTTTTCTCCAATCTCTAATACGGATGGATTAGTTCGAGCTTTACAGCTTAGAGGAGATTATCCTTTAGGCTCGTTATTTGTTGATGTTACAATTGAGTATTCTATTAATGATGGTGAAGTAGAAAATCATTACAATAATTTAATTTCTATTCCAAAAAATGAAACTGGAATTTATAGTATTGTTCATTTCTTACCTGACTGTGATCCCAGTGAGCAAGACTTTTTGGATGTCAATATTAAATTAAATCTTGGAACGGCAAACCAAGAAATAGAGATAAAATTAAATCGAGACTCATTTGAACAATTGATGGGTCCAAAATATGAATCTTCACATTTTCCGTTTCCTTGTGATTTCTAAATTTAAACCTAATCAACCAAAAGCTTTATAAATAAACCCAGTAAAAAACAATTAAACTGATAATCCTAATTATAGGAGAAATAGGAGGAATAAAATGGCAAAAGAAAAAGAACATATTAACCTGGTTTTCATTGGTCACGTAGATCACGGGAAATCAACTACCGTAGGTAGATTATTGTTCGACTCTGGTAACATTGACGAACAAGCAATGAGAAAGTTAAAAGAAAAAGCTGAACAATTAGGTAAAAGCGGATTCGAATTTGCTTTCGTTATGGATAATCTGAAAGAAGAACAGGAACGTGGAGTTACAATTGACTTAGCTCACAAAAGATTTGATACAGATAAGTATTACTTCACAATCATTGATGCACCTGGTCACAGAGACTTTATTAAGAACATGATTACTGGTGCAGCACAGGCAGACTGTGCAGTTTTAGTTGTTGCAGCTAACGATGGTGTTAATGCTCAGACTATTGAACACTTGAAATTGTCAAAGATTTTTGGTGTTGGTCAATTAATCGTTGCAGTTAACAAAATGGACATTTCTGGTGTTGACTATTCAGAAGACAGATATAAAGCTGTTGTTGAAGAAGTTAAAAAACACGCAACTCAGGCTGGTTGGGATGCTTCAAAAGTGGCTTTCTTACCTATTGCTTCCTTACCTGGAGACAACGTTGCTAAGAAAACTGATAAAATGGCTTGGTGGACAGGCGATACTTTATTACAAGCTATCGATAAGTTTGAAGTTCCACAAAAACCTACTGACTTACCTTTAAGACTACCTTTACAGGACGTTTACAACATTACCGGTATCGGAGTTGTTCCTGTTGGAAGAATTGAAACCGGAATCATGAAGATTGGTGATAAAGTTATTGCTGTACCTGGACGTGAAGGAAAAGGTGTTCCTGGAGAAGTTAAATCTATTGAGATGCATCATGAACAAGTTAAAGAAGCTGGTCCTGGTGACAACGTTGGATTTAACGTACGTGGATTCGGAAAGAAAGATATTGCTCGTGGAGACGTAATCGGCCCTGCTGATAATGTTCCAAGTGTAGCTACTGAATTCACTGCTCAAGTTGTAATCATGTCACACCCTAGTGTTGTAACTGTTGGTTATACTCCGGTATTCCATATTCATACTGCACAGG
>CAZIMI010000072.1:0-6565 GCA_964540325.1 uncultured Methanosarcinales archaeon
ATAAAACTAAAGCTTTACTTCCAGAAGGGCATATAACTAGTTTTTATGTGAATGAATGAAAATGAAAAAGAAATCCACAATAGATAAAATACTTAACGAAATAATGAGTATGGTAACTGGTTTCGATGAATATCTCTTTGCTTATTCACCTACTTTATTATGTTCTAGTTTGTTCCACAAAAAAATTGAATCTGAAGAAGAACTTGAAAAGATTGTAGAAGAAGAATCAGAAAAGTTAGGTATAAGTGTAAACGTTTATTTGACAGATTCAGGTAAGAAACATTATTTGAGTTATACTTTAGATGGGGACCAGGTTTCATTTAATTTGTCCAAAGGTTTTTTTGCAACTAAGGCAACCGTAAAAGCAGCTTTATACGGTATTTATACTGGATACCGAGAAAAAGCAAGTCAAGCTTCATTTTCTTGGGGAGGACTCTGGGCTATTCCTTTTCTGATGGATGTAGATGAATTTTGGGAAAAAGCCGAAGCAGAATCTGGTAAAACTCCAGGAAAAATTATAAAGTCTTTAATTTGGGAAACACAGAAATTAAGAGCATACAACTTTTTCATTGAAGAACCTAGGGGGATAGTTTATGCATTGACAGGGATTAGACTTTGAAGAGAGTCTGCCAAAATCTCTCATTTCCTTACACAACCTTTATATATTATAATAACAAATAAACCTTAAAGTCATGAACTATAAAAATACAAATGTCACAATCTAATTCTACTAAATATAAACCTAGAAGGAGGTACACGAGAAATCAAGAGATTTCTGGGCACCCCCTCACAAGGTTCGGAGGTACATCTAAATGAATGAAACTAGAACTGCTCCTGTTAAAGAAGGAGAACAATATGAAGTGTATATCGATTCCGTTGGTGGTAAAGGTGACGGAATTGCTCGTGTTAAAGGATTTGTGTTATTTGTTCCTAACACAAAAGAAAATGATTTTGTAATGGTAAAAGTTACAAAAGTTTTGGAAAAAGTTGGTTTTGCGGAAGTTGTAAAAAAATTAGAGAAGAAAGAACGTCCGGCACCTAGACAAAGGAAGTTTGAAACTGTAAGCAAAGAATCTTTGGAAAGAGTTCCTGAAAAACCAATGTATGATGAAAGTATTGAAGATACTGATGATTTCGGTGAAGATTTGGATGAAGAGTAGGTTTTAAATTATTTTATTGATATTTTAGTAATAAGTTTTAAATACAATCAACTATTCTATATTTTATCACAATAAAGAGGTAGATAAAATGTCATATATTGCATGGTTTAAAGATTTAAACAAAGATTCTCTTGGAGTTGCTGGTGGTAAGGGAACCAATTTAGGAATAATGTACAATCTTGGACTTCCTGTTCCGGGAGGTTTTGCAGTTACTGCTCAAACTTACAAAGAGTTTATTGAGAAAACAGGTATTAAAGATCAAATTCAAGATAAACTTAAAGATTTGAATGTTGACGACACAGAGAATTTACAAAAAGTTGCTAAAGAGATTCAAACTATAATTACAGGTACAGAAATTCCCGAAGAAATCAAAGAAGAAGTTGAAGATAATTATGAATTATTGGGTGCAGATAAAGAAGCACATGATTTAGTAGAAGCAAAAGGGGTTTTTGTTGCTGTAAGGAGTAGTGCAACTGCTGAAGACCTTCCTGAAGCTTCGTTTGCAGGACAACAAGCTACATTCTTGAACGTTAAAGGAAAAGCAAAAGTTATTACCGCTGTTAGAGCTTGCTGGGCATCGTTGTTTACGGCGAGAGCAATTTATTACAGAGAAAAGAATAATTTTGACCATGACAAAGTTTTGATCTCTGCAATTGTACAAAAGATGGTTGATTCTGAGAAGTCTGGCGTAATGTTTACGGTTAATCCAGCAACGAACAATGAAAATGAAATTGTCATTGAAGCGGTTTATGGTTTAGGAGAGATGATTGTTTCCGGCTCAGCAAATCCTGATCTGTATATTTTAGATAAAAAGACTAGAGAAATAAAGAAAATTGAAGTTAAGAAACAAGAGATTGGTTTGTTTAGAAACGAACAAGGAGAAAATGAAAAACAAAAAATTCCTGAAGCTGATCAGATTAAACAAATTATTCCAGATTCGGAAATTAAAGAAATTGCTCGTTTTGGGAAAAAGATTGAAGAACACTACGGTAAACCACAAGATATTGAATGGGCAGTAGGAAAAGATAAGATATATATTGTTCAATCAAGAGCAGTAACAACTTTTCATAAAGAAGAAGAGAAAGAAGAATCTTCTGATGCGGAAGAGGCAGGTAAAATTTTATTGAAAGGGGAAACTGCGTCTCGCGGAGTTTATGCTGGAAAAGTAAAAGTTGTTAAAGAAGTTTCTGAACTGAACAAGATTGAGAAAGGCGATATTTTAGTAGCAAAAATGACTACCCCTGATTGGGTGCCGGCAATGCAAAAGGCAGGTGCAATCGTAACAGACGAAGGAGGAATGACTTGTCACGCAGCAATTGTAAGTAGAGAGATGGGTATTCCTTGTATCGTAGGAACGGAACATGCAACTGAAATTCTTAAAGATGCTCAGGAAATTACAGTTCATGCTACTAGAGGAATAGTTTATGAAGGGAAGATTGATATTAAGGTAGAAGAACCAAAAGCACAAACTGAAACTGGGGGAGAAGAAATCGTAACAGCAACCGATATTAAAATTATTGCAGACCTCCCCAATTTGGCAGATAAAGCCGCTGCAACAGGAGCAGATGGTGTTGGGTTAGTAAGATTGGAAATAATGATCGCTAATGGTAAAGTTCATCCAGCTGAATATATTAGGCAGGATAAAGATCAGGATTATGTTAATTTGTTGAAAGAGGGAGTTGGTAAGATTGCAAAAGCTTTTCCACACAAACCGGTTTGGGTTCGTTGTTCAGATATGAGAACCGATGAATATAGAAGTTTACAAGGTGCTGATAAAGAACCTAAAGAAACAGATCCAATGATTGGTTGGCATGCAATTAGAAGATTATTGGATGAACCAAGAATTTTGAAAGCAGAATTTCAAGCGATTAAAGAGTTGCATGATGAAGGATTAGATAATGTGGGGATAATGTTGCCTTTTATTATTCGTGTTGAAGAAGTTCAAGCAGCAAAGAAAGTTATGCGCGAGATTGGTTTGGAACCATGCAAAGACGTTGATTTCGGAGTAATGATTGAAACTCCTGCCGCTTGTTGGATTATTGAAGACTTATGTAAAGAGGGTATTTCTTTTGTTTCTTTTGGTACAAACGATTTAACCCAGCTTACTTTAGGAATTGATCGTAATAATCAGCGGATTGCCAAACTGTTTGACGAGATGCATCCTGCGGTTTTGGGTGAATTGGCTAAAGTGATTAAAGTTTGTAAGAAACATGGCGTTAAATCTTCTATTTGCGGTCAAGCTGGTTCTCGTCCAGAGATGGCAGAATTTTTAGTACATCAAGGCATTGATTCGATTTCCGCGAATGCAGATGCTGTTGGCGAGATTAGACATGTGGTAGCGAAGACTGAGAAGAAGCTGTTGTTGGATGCTGAGAGGGGGAAGTAGGTTATTTCTTCCCAACCGGAATCCTCATAAACTTCTTACATTCCAGACAAGAAATGATTACTTTACCATCTCGGGTGCGGATTCTGGCGTTTGCTCCGGGCATGAGAAATTTATAGCAATGTTTACAGTATTTTCTTTTCAACTCTCTAGGCATTCGCAGTTTAACTTTCATCGCGATCTTTCTGGCTAGGGTTACATATCTGTGGGCAAGAGATTTATTCCTAGAAAAAACTTCTTCCGCTTGTTTAAAGAGGATTTTTACCCTTTCTTTAGCGATTTCTTTTTGTTTGCTTTTAGGTATTACTGGTTTACTCATTGTCCTGCAACAATTAAACTGCTAGTTAACCTCACATCTTCTCTTGATCTTAGTTTTTCCATAACAAAAGCACCTAATCCCTCTGCACTTTCCAATTCGATTTCTGCTAAGATGTCCCATTCACCAAAAAGGATGTATGCGTTTTTAATTTCAGGGGACTCTTTTAAGTCATCCAATAATTTTTGTTCATTTCCTTCACTTAAAGAAACCAATACAAATGCTTTCATTTTTACACCACCGATTGTTAGATAGTTAAGAAGTATATAAAATTTTAGTAATTATAATGAGTTTATTGCGGGTTTTTAAATTTTTATAATGGTGTGGCTTTAGCATATTCCATATTTACGGGGTTTATGGGGTCTCCACTAATCTTGTCATATTCTAATGGTCTTGGGGTTCTTTCAGAAACATTATCAAAATAAACTCTAAATTTTTGAGGTTTAGCAATTTTTGTAGGTTGATAATAATTTGTTAAAGTTTCTAAAGTCGGGGTTTGTGGAATAGTATTTTGTCTAATCATTTTTATTGTTTTTATAAATTATTTTAATGATTATAAATTTTTCTTTTTGTAATATTTCTTTTCTATAATGAAAAAAAATATAAATAAGAACACATTTTACATTTTATGGCAAGAGGAAGACCAATCAGAAGCCAAATCAGGCAGAACATTATTGAAATTTTATTCTATCTGGGAAAAGGTTATGGCTATCAGATTTCTAAAATCTATAATGAAGTATTTCCGCAAGTAACACAAAGAAGTATTTATTATCATTTACGGAAAGGAACCCAAACTAAAGAGATTAATGTAAATAAAATTAAAGCAGAAAAAGGTGATTTCTCTTGGGGCGATACTGTAGAAAAAATTTATTATGAGTTGGGTGATGCAGCAGAAGCGAAAGGAGATTCTAGGGTTAAAGAGTTTTTGGAAAAGAGTTATAAGTG
This sequence comes from uncultured Methanosarcinales archaeon, assembly GCA_964540325.1. Classification (GTDB taxonomy): domain Archaea; phylum Nanobdellota; class Nanobdellia; order Woesearchaeales; family GW2011-AR9; genus JABJOX01. Next base: position 4,805 of record CAZIMI010000072.1, read on the forward strand.
AAATCAAACCTCTAGCGGAAACTTCATACACAACTCTTGAACTTGATTGGCAATTGCAGCAATTTCTGAAGAGGATTTAACCTTCTCTTCAAAATCAATAAACGGTAAATCTTTCCAAACAGAACAAGTTTCCATTACAGAATTAATCCAACCAGAAATTAGAGTCATCTCGGATTCTTTCATTCCTCTTGTTGTAACCCATGGCGTTCCCAAACGTAAAGCAGAAGGATTAGCTGGTGACTTTTTTTCTTGGGGCATCGTGTTCATATTAGCGATTATGCCAGCGTAATCTAAAGCACGAGCAAACTTTTTACCTAATAGCGGTTTATTAGTTAAATCTATTAAAATCAAATGTTTGTCTGTACCATCAGAAACAATCTTAAACCCGAACTTCTGTAATTCAGAACAAAGGAATTGTGCGTTCTTCACAGTTTGCGAAGCATACTCTTTAAATTCTGGCTGTAAAGCCTCTCCTAAGCCAACACAGATTCCGGCAATGGAATGATTGAAAGGACCGCCCTGCAATCCAGGAAGAACTGAACGATTAATCTTTTTAATCGTTTCTTCATTAGCCAATATTAAAGCACCTCGGCCCGCACGTAAAGTTTTATGGGTAGTCATTGTAACTAAATCTGCTACACCCACAGGAGATTTATTTACTCCGGCAGCAATAAGGCCAGCTTCATGGGCAATATCTGCTAGATAATAAGCGCCAACTTTTTCTGCAATTTGTTTCATGCGGGCATAATCAATCTCTCGAGGATAAGCAGTTCCGCCCGTAATAATTAATTTAGGTTTGTGTTCCGTAGCAATTCTTTCAATTTCATCATAATTGAATTGTTGCGTATTAGGATTTGTTTTATATTGCACAGTTTTAAAAATCCGAGAAGTGATATTTACTTTTCTAGATCCGCCCAAATAAACTAAACTTTCAGGATCTTGAACTACTTTTGGTTCATAACTCCAGCCATGCGATAAATGTCCGCCATCAGGCAAATACATGCCCATAATTGTATCGCCAACATTTAATAATGTTAAATAAACTGCGAGATTAGCATTGCTGCCAGCAAGGGCTTGGACATTAACACTCCAATCAGCAGGTAAATTAAACACTTTCTTTGCTCTGTTAATAGCCAATCCTTCTAGCTCATCAACAAATTGGTTGCCTTCATAATATCTCTTGCCAATATTGCCTTCTGCGTATTTATGCATGAAAACTGAACCAACTGCCTGACGAACAGATTTAGAAAAAAAGTTCTCAGAAGGAATCATTGATAATTTAAACTGCTGTTTGTTTTCTTCATTTTTAATAATTGCTGCAACTTCTTGATCTTTCATCTTTTATAAACCACAAATTCAAATTCTGTAAAATCCTTCTTTTCAGCAATTTCCCAATCTTCTTTATTAAAGTTAGGGAAGTAAGTATCTCCAGAATACTCTTTTTTAAGATAAGAAATGTACATTTTGTCTGCTAAAGGTAAGAACTGTTCATAGATTGAAGAACCACCAATAATAAAAATTTCCTGGCCATAAGATTGAGCTTTCTCTAAAGCCTTTTCTAAGGACGAACATACTTCCGCCCCTTTAATAGCACTTATGTTTCTACTAATAACGATGTTGTTCCGATTAGGAAGAGGTCTAAACTTCTCGGGAATGCTTTGCCAGGTCTTTCTGCCCATAACAACTGTATTTCCTTCTGTCAGTCTTTTAAAGTTCTTTAAATCTTCAGGAATGTGCCAAGGCAAAGAGTTATCTTTACCA
>CAZIMI010000073.1:0-6553 GCA_964540325.1 uncultured Methanosarcinales archaeon
AGTTGAATGACACTGCTCAAATAAAGTTTATTGGTTTGGCTTATTCTTCTACTCCACAATTATTGAAAGACGGCGTTAGATGTGATGGTGGTAATAGTTGTAATATTTCTTATGATATTAGTACAGGAATCGCTATTGCTAATATCAGCAGTTTCAGTAATTATACTACTCAGGAAGCTGTTCCACCATATTTTGATCCCACTCCTACAAATCAGAGCGTTGAATATACAAGTCAATTTAATTATGACGTTAATGGAACTGATAATATTGCAGTAGGAAATTATTCAGTTAATGATACGGCCCAGTTTAGAATTAATGGTAGCGGTATGATCAGCAATGCTACCCATTTGCATTATGGTGTTATTGCTTTGAATGTTTCTTTGAATGACACTTCGAACAATGTTAACAGCACAATAATCTTCATTAATGTTACTGATACAACGCCCCCATATTTTAATAATACTCCAACTAATCAGTCTGTTGAGTATGCTAGTTTGTTCTTGTATGACTTAAATGGTTCTGACAATTATAATGTTAGTAGTTATACTGTTAATGATACGAATCAGTTTAAAATTAATAGTAGCGGTGATTTGACAAATGTTAGCAACTTACATTACGGTGTGATTGCCGTTAACGTTTCTCTTAATGATACTTTTAATAATACGAATTCAACAGTGATCTTTGTTAATGTAACTGATACAACTCCGCCATACTTTAACAATACTCCCAGTAATCAATCGGTTGCTGATGATGTAAACTTTTTGTACGATTTAAATGCTACTGACAATTATAATATTAGCAGCTATACTGTTAATGATACAATAAACTTTAAGATTAATATTAGTGGAACACTGACAAACAATACTATACTTTCTGGTGGTTTATATGGAATAAATGTTAGTATTAATGATACTTTTAATAATACTAATTCGAGTGTCTTCTTCCTAAATGTTACTGCAGATACAACAAAACCTTACTTTGATCCCACTCCTACAAATCAATCTGTAGAATATGCTAGCGAGTTTAATTATGACGTTAATGGAACTGATGATATTGCGGTAGGAAATTATTCAGTTAATGATACGGTCCAGTTTAGAATTAATGGTAGCGGTATGGTTAGTAATGCTACCCATCTGCATTATGGTGTTATTGCTCTTAATATATCATTAAATGACACTTCAAATAATATTAACAGCACAGTAATTTTCATTAATGTAACAGACACCACGCCGCCTTACTTTAATAACACTCCCAGTAATCAGACGGTTGAATATGCTGCTCAGTTCCTTTATGACTTGAATGGTACGGATAATTATAATGTCAGCAGTTATACTGTTAATGATACAAGGAAATTTAAAATTAATATTAGCGGTATTTTAGTCAATGCCACTCACTTGCATTATGGTGTCATTGCTGTAAATGTAAGTATTAATGATACATTTAATAATACAAATTCAACGGTAATCTTTGTTAACATTACTGATACTACTCCTCCATATTTTAGTCCTATCCCGAGAAGCCAAAGCGTTCGGGTAAATGTTCAGTTCCTTTACGATGTGAATGGAACTGATAATTACAACATTAGCAGTTATGCTGTCAATGATACCACTCAATTTAGCATTAATATTAGTGGTACGATTCTTAATAATACCATTCTTGCTGTTGGAACTTATAATCTGAATATTAGTATTAATGATACATTTAACAATACTAATTCTAGTGTATTTGTTGTTACTGTAACAAGTGCTCCTGTTGAAGAAACTCTTGATTCTGGCGGGGGTTCTTCTAGTAGTACTCCAGCTCCAAGTACACCAACTACTGAACCTGCAAGAGAGCCAACAACAGAACCTACAACAGAACCCACTACTGAGGGGGCTGAAGAAGTTCTTACAGAAAGGGAAGTTAGAGAGATTGTAAAAGATGTTAAAGTTGATATTAAACCCGTAGTAAAAAAAGTACCCCCAACACAGACCGTACAAAAAGAATCTCTTTCAGACGTTGAGAAAGTGTTAATCAAGATTTACAATCCGGGCGACAAGAATTTAGTTGTAATACCAACGATCAAGAAAGAGAAGTTTGAAATAAAAGATGAAGAGAAGGTTAAGAGTATTTTACATGATAAATTACTTGCTGAATTTAAAGATATTAGTGATGAAGAGCTCCAGAAGAAGATTGAAGCAGGTAAAGAAACAATTGCTTTAATTGAAAGAGAAAATGTTGATTTCATTAGTATTGGTAAGGCTGCAAGTTTCTTTGCTGGTGAGGCTGCAATGTATTCTGGGGAGCATACTGAAGGAAGATTGCTAAGAAATAGCTTATTAACAAAAGAAATTGTTGTCAAGCCAAAGGAAACTTTAGAAACAGAGCTATTGTTGAGGAGAGGGTTATCATTAAATCCTGGTGAAGTAGAGATTATCTTAGAAGCATCCGGTGTACTACTTGATGAAAAGACCATTCCAACTATTGAAGAAGAAATAATTGGTACAGAAGTTGATTTTGGGGAAGATGATAATATTATGGATGTTTATGTTTTAATCCTTAGAGAAGTAGGTGAACAACTTGAAAATAAATACCATCTTGAAATTGATATTAACCAGCGTGCTTGGGAACAAAGAAATCTTGAGAATATTATTGTTCCAATGGAAGTAACGTCCTTTGCAGAATTTTATGGGCCTTATAATGTGTTATCTGATGAAGGGGCCTTTTTGGCTCAAGAAATTGTTTACAAATTCAATCCTAAAAGTGATTATGTAATCAAAAGTAGAGTTTATAGAGAGGGTATACTTGTTTCAGAGCATGAATTTAATCGTACTGCGATTGAGGAAGTTTCAAAAGATGAATTTTATGATTCTCCTGCATTAGTGAGTAGGGCTTTCTCTGCTGGAGTGAAATTAGTTCCATTTGGCTATCGTACTTATTGGTTTGGACTATTTGTTTTAACTTTATTGATTTTGATAACTATTTATTTGGGAATCAGATTGTATAAAATATATTGTTGTAAAACAATTAAGAGAAAAGGTGTAATTGATGATTTAGAAGAAGCAGATGACGAATTATTGAAAAAAGCAAAAGTTCGGTCGACATTTAAACGGGGGAAGATCTCTTCAATAATTATTTTTAAACGTCGTTTAGTTAAGATTGTATTATTAATTGCTTATTTTATAGCATATCCTTTCGTTGCACTTTATCGTGGAATGAAGTTAATTAAAGACCGGACTAAACGCCAGTTTAGGAAACTGTTTAGACGTTCAACTAAACTCTCTTATGAAGTTCATGAACGTACTACTGAAGCTGCTCGTGATAGTAATCGCTTTGTCCGTAAAGAAGTTAAATACACTGGGAAGAAGTTATTCAATTTAATTTTAGCTATTGGTTTGTCTGTTCGTGCTGCTAAGAACTGGACTAAACGTCAGTTTAGGAAACTGTTTAGACGTTCAACTAAACTCTCTTATGAAGTTAGTGAAAGTACTGCTGAAGCTGCCCGCGATAGTAATCGCTTTGTCCGTAAAGAAGTCAGACGTTCTGAGAGGAGATTATTGAGGTTCTTATTGGCTATCGGCTTATCAATTGGATTATTAATTAAGGCAATTAAAAACTGGATTAAACATCAGTTAAGAAAGTTGTTTAGACGTACTGCGAAGAAATCTGTAGAAATTGGTGAAATCTCTACTATTGTTGTTAAAGATACTAAGAACTCTCTTTGGAAAATTATTAAATGTATTGCTAAAGGGATAGTCTATCTATCCAAAGCTTTGATTAGAGGAACAATTTACACATTCAAAGTTTTGGTTGTTGGTCTGTCAGTAATTGTAAGAAATACTTTTATGCTACTAAGAAAAACAGGAGTGTGGTCCGCTAAACATATTTTCTTATTGCTAAAAGCAGTTTCAGTTGGATTGTGGGTAATAATGGTTTCAGTTGCAAGAGCTATTGTTTACGTATCGATTATCTTGGCAAGTAAGACTAGAAACTTTATTATGTGGTTGAGATTTGTAACTAAAAGTAATTTATCCAGGTTAAGAAGTTATCTTTGGAGAAAGAAGTCATTCCCACATGTAAAGATTAAAGGAACAGGTATACCAGCAATTACGATTAGTCCATTAAAGAAAGAACCAATTCTCGAATGGGATCGAAGAAGAAAACTTCGTTTAATGGAAGAGTTGGAACAGATTGATTTGCGTCTTAAAGATATTGATAAAGTTTCCTTCAAAGAATTATTGAAAAAACCAGTAGTAGCGATTACTAAAGAGAGAAAGATTTTCAAGAAACCTGTAGCTAAAGTTGAAGTTAAACCAATTATTATTAAGAAACCTAAAGTTGCTGGAGTATTAGAGAAAGAATTAAAATGGGTGGATAAAAGATTAACTGGTTTGGATAAGTTAGTAGAAAAGTCATTGTTTAAGAAAAAAGAATTGAAAAAGATTAAACCAATTCCGGGAGTTGTTGTGGGAGAAAGTTTGGCTGATCAGAAAGCGGTTGAGGAAGTCATTAGGATTAATAGAGAGTTGGAAAGGAAACATGAACTTGTTCGAAGAAGAGAAAGTAAGTTGGGTAAAGAACTGGAAAGAATTACTGAAAAGATTTCTCAACTTGAAAATCCGGCTTTTAAGGTTGCTAAGAAAGGATCAGTTTTTCCACAGAAAAAAGTTAGGAACTCCGTAGAAACAATTGCTGATCAAAGAGCTGTTAATGAAGTAATTCGGATTAGTAAAGAGTTGGAAAGGAAACATGAACTTGTCCGAAGAAGAGAAAGTAAGTTGGGTAAAGAACTGGATAAAATTACTGAAAAGATTTCTAATTTAAATCAACCAGTTACTAAAACTCAAAAAAGAACAACTAAAAATGTTTCTAAAAGTTTGTCTGCTGAAATTGTTTTGATTGAGAAAAAAAGAAGTAGGGAAATCATTAAGATTTCAAAAGAGTTGGGGAAAAAAAGGAATCTTGCCAGAAGAAAAGAAAAGAAATTAAGTAAAGAGTTGAAAGAACTTAACCAGAGATTATTACAGTTGGACAAGCCAATTGGAAAAATTAAAAGAGTTATTAAACCAAAAATAAATGAAAAGATTGATTTTAATCAGAAGACAATTAGTGGGGCAGTTAGGATTTCTAAAGAGCTGGAAAAGAAAAAGAGATTGGCAAAGGTAAATGAAGAAAGATTAAGTAAAGAGTTGAAAGAACTTAATTCTAAATTGTCGCAAATAAATAAACCTATTTTGGGTAAAAGAAAAGTAATTAAGAACATTCCAATTGTTAAATATAAAAAACAGCTCTTAGCTGATCAAAAGGCAGTCCAAGAAGTAAAAAGGATTGCTAAAAAGATTAGGCAAAAAAACACTCTTGAAGAAAAAAAGAATTCTAAACTTCACAAAGAATTGAAAAAAGTTGAAGAAAAATTGAACCAGTTAAATTACTGAGCAATAATCTTACAGGAACAGGGAAATTTCTTAGATGCTCTGTTTAAAGCTTCTTTTCCTAAATTAATATTATCTTTATTGATTCTAACTTCCATTAAAGTTTGGCCAACCTTAACTCTGGCAGCAGAGCCAATAGACTTTCCAAAAGATTTCTTCATACCTGTACTCATCCTATCTGCACCTGCTCCGCTAGCTAAAGGATTTTCTCTTAAAACATGGAATGGATAAACTTTAATTCTTAAATGATATTCTTTACCCAGATTTTTTTCAAGTAACCTGTTTGAAGTCATTCTAGCTGATTCTAAAGCGTTATGGCGGATATTCATACTTTTACAGGCATTTAATTTGATTACGGTATCGTATTCTTTTCTAGGGTCGCCCATATCAAACTTGATAACTTTCATGTGTGGGAACCCTCCTCTAACGTAATTCTTTTTAGTATACTTACTAATTCTAGTGTAGGGTCTTTCTAATTTTTGGTACGCTGCGAATTTTCTTAATTTTGCCATTTTTGTTTAGAAATAAGGTTGATTTATAAATATTTCTAGTAAGATTACCCAACAAACAATTTATACTTCTCTTTACCTTCAAGCTCGGAAAGAACTCTCTTCACAACCATCCCTTTTGGATCTGGGATGAGTTTTACTCTATTCTTTAGATCTTCAAAATTTTCAAATGGTTTACCTTTTCTAGCGTTAATCACTTCCCACATATGTTTTTTTCCTAGTCCTGGAAGTAACTCTAATTGGTGCATTCGCATAGTTAAAGGTTGAGCTTTATTAAAAAAATCAACAAATCTGGTTTGATCTTTGCCAATAACTTCTTCAATGACATGGGGCAGTTCTTTTCTAGCAGAATTAGTTAATTTATCAATTGGTATTCTGCCTTTAATATGGTGAATCTCTTCTCTTTTACCTTCTCCAATGTAAACATCTTGGTGAGGTCTTAAATGAACTCCCTTTTTTGGAATAAGTTCTAGTAAAGTTAAATGGTTAAGACCTAGAGCTTGAGCTATAGGAGACTTCATTGTTCCCTGTTCCATGGGATAACCATGTTCCAGGAAGTCTAAGATTACTGCATTTTCTTCCTTAGCCTGTTCTCTAGTTATTTGTTCCATTTTTTACCTTACTTTTTAAGTT
>CAZIMI010000074.1:0-6552 GCA_964540325.1 uncultured Methanosarcinales archaeon
CGAAAAATTAAGAACTGCCCCGATTGATATTAATAAATTAAAATCTACCCAAATACTAAAACAAACTTTGCAGCAAGGAATTGGTTTTCATCATGCCGGTCTTCTTCCAATTCTGAAAGAGATTGTTGAAGAACTGTTTACGGCAGGAAAGATTAATGTCCTTTACGTTACAGAAACGTTTGCGGTTGGTATTAATATGCCTGCAAAAACTGTCTGTTTTTATTCACTGCGAAAATATGATGGCCGTAATTTTAGAAGTTTAAATACTAAAGAATTTTTTCAAATTGCTGGCCGTGCAGGAAGACGTGGAATTGATAAAATTGGTTATGTTGTTACAATGGTTAACAGAAACGGGTTTAATTATAATGAAATTAAATCTGTTACAGATAAAGATATGGAACCAATTGAGTCACAGTTTAGGTTATCAATTAATACAGTTTTAAATCTAATTCAAAGACATACTCCTGAAGAAATTGAAAAAATTTTACGATTAAGTTTTTATTCTTACCAAAAGTTCGGTAAAGATTATTATAAAGTCCCCACTAAAGTCCTTTTAGCAAGATATAATAGTATTGTTAGGAAACTGATTAAGTATACTTATATTGAAAAGGAAAATGAAAAAGAAAAATTAACAGGTAAAGGTTACTTCTCTGCCAAAATTTATGCTGACGAAATTGCCATGGGAGAAATCTTTGCTACAGATTTTGTTAAGAAGTTGGACGATTACCAAATCTTATTGGCATTGGCAGCATTAGTTTATGAACATCGACCAACAACCGAATTCAAACGTGAATATAAAACTGAAAAATATCAACAGTTATGGAAACTAATTTCTAACCACGAATATTTGCGTAAAGTAACTAAGTTTCAACACTTAAGTAAGATTACTGTTTTCATTGATCCAATTTATAATGGAAAAACTTTTTTTGAAGTGGTGATGTTAACTAACCTCCAAGAGGGAGATGTGATTAGATTTTATGCCCAAATACTTGACAGAATCGGCCAGATTAGGAAAGCTACTACAAATCATGAACTATTAACGAAGTTAGAGAACTGTAAGGGAATCGTTGAGAAAACTTTAGAAGGTATTTGGTTGGTTTGAGATTATTATTTTTTCCACATATTTAACTCCTTTTTTTAGGTTAAGATCTTTAGGAAAATGTAAATAACAGAATCTGGTCCTCTTATTTTGGATATAGTTAAGAATTATATACATTGAAAAATTGCAAACATACTGCCCAGCACTATAAGAAATTATTGAGTCTTTATCTTTCTTTAGTTTTAGGTTCACAAAATAATGTTTTGGACCATCTTTAATAATTTTTGTTGGCTTTTCCTTTTTACTTTTTCTTTTTAGATTAACTGCTTTTCTTTCAATTCTAACCTTTCTAGCTCTTGGGTGTTGTCCTAAACCAACAATCAGATCTGGATTGAATTTCTTAACCAGATCCAGGATTTGTTCACTATTAAAATTAGTTTTTAGGATTACTTTTTTAATATTTTTCTTAGTTTTAATTCTTTTAATAATTTCTTCAGAGATATTTTCTTTCCATTCTTTATAAGCATTAAATCCATAAATTAAAACTTTCATAAACAAAAAGTAAAAGAAATGCGCATATAAACCTTTCGTTAAGCAGAAATCTTTATATAACCTTAAATTTTATTCATTAATATGGGAGAGATAAAAACACCGAAAGCAACTGTGCGTTATAGTGGATTGTTTGATTTCGACGGCCTGTATGCTGCTATTACTGATTGGGCCAAGAATTATGGTTATATGTGGCATGAAGTAGATTATAAACATAAAGTACCAAGCCCTGCGGGAGCAGAACAGGAATGGAAATGGTTAATGACCAAAGATGTTAGTAGTTATTTTCAATACGAAATTCTTTTTACAGTTCATTCCTGGGATTTACAGGAAGTTACGGTTGAGTATGATGGTAAGAAAAAAGCGCTTACAAAAGGCAGACTTTACATTTGGATGGAGGGTAAATTAATTTCTGATTGGCAGAAAAAGTTTCAAGGCAGCAAAACAAAGAAATGGATGGGAAAAGTCTATGAGAAAGTTTACTATCCAGAAATCTCAGAGCAGGTTGATGCTTTACACTACCGAATTCTTAATCTGCAAGCAATTATGAAGAAATTCTTTGAAATGCAAACTCAGAAACATCCGTATAAAGGATATTTAAAAGAAAATTAAGTTTTCTAAGTAAAATAATACATTTCAGATAACATTAATTTTAAGAGTAGCGCCACGAGAAATCAATAAATGGTTTCTGGGGCTCCCTACGGAAACCAATGGAGGCGCATTTTTTTCATTAAAAATTTTAAATTAGAAAAAAACCTAAAGCACCGTGCCCTACTCTCAAAATATTTTAAATATTTGAACTATTTCTGTCTAATCAATTTATACAACAAAGAAGAAACTTACCAGACAGAATCTTGCGAACAAATGGAAGTTTGACTGTCCCCGAAGGACAAACCAATTGGATTTTCTAAGCTAAACTCCCGGAGTTTTCGCCTTCTGTCTAGTATTTATAATAATAGCTAGAGAACTATATAATATTTTCTCACTACTATTCTCAAGTGAAATCACTTAAATTTTGAATACTAAGTCTCCCACTCTTGCTTTCTTTCTCACTTTTAGACCTATTTCCTGACTTTTTTTAGCTTTCTCAATCTTATCCCTATCAATCTGCATTGATTTAACTGTTAGCTGAGCATAAGGTTCCTGTTTACCAATCTTAATCTTATCACCAACTTTTAAACCAGCATTTAAAGCTACTACTGCTACACTAATCTTATCATAGAAATGGGTTACTTTCCCAAGGGGCTTTTTTGCCATAAATATCACCTATTTGGTAAGTAAGGAGACAGATTATTTAATATTTTCTAATGCTTAATCTGGAATAATACTATTTTGTATACTGCGTGCCGGCGCGTGGATTTTGTGAGCAGCGCCAAAGGAGGCACATTTTTTTCGACAGAAAAAAATCATAGGTGCCGTGCCCTGCTTACAAAATGCGCCTATTGCAGGCAGTATACAAATTTATTCTATTCCAGATTAAGCCATTTTCTCATAAAACTTTATAAAATACAATCATAAATAAGATTAAGATGGCCCTATACCTAATCGGAATCGGACTTAGTACAGAAAAAGATATCACAGTCAAAGGGCTTGAGATTGTTAAGAATTGTGATAAAGTTTACTTAGAAAGCTATACATCATTATTGCAATGTTCTGTTTCAGATTTGGAAGAGTCTTATGGAAAGAAGATAATTCTTGCTAATCGGGAGATGAGTGAGCAGGGTGACGAAAAGATTGTTTCTGAAGCAAAGGACAAAGATTTAGCTTTCTTAATTGTTGGTGATCCTTTCTCGGCAACTACACACGTACAATTGTTTAAGTTGGCCAAAGAAAACAATGTTGATGTTAAAGTTATAAATAATGCTTCTGTATTAACTGCTGTAGGGATTACAGGATTAGAATTATATAAATTCGGTAAAGTTACTTCTATTCCGTTTGTTGAAGACCATCCTGATTTGGAAACGCCGTATAATGTTCTGAAAGAAAATGGTGAAATGCATACTTTATTTTTACTTGATTTAAAGCCTGCTGAAGAAAAGTTTATGACGGTTAGTTCAGCTATTGAGATTCTAGAAACAATTGAATCACGAAAGAAAGAAAACATTATCAAAAAAGATTTGCTTGTAATTGGCTGTGCTCGTCTTGGAAGTGAAGATTTTATTGTTAAAGCAGGTAAGTTATCTGAAATTAAAAAGTTTGATTTCGGTAAACCACCACATTGCTTAATCATTCCTGGAAATATGCATTTTGTTGAAGAGGAGATGTTGGAGTTATGGAAATAAATTGAAAGAAAAAACAATCTTAAAAATATCTATAATCATTGTTTTAGTAGGGTTAGCTTTCTTATTCATTTACGCAGGAAGTATTGACTTAAAATCCATAAATAATCTTGATGAAGCTCTGCCGGAAGATGAAATCAAGTTAAAAGGAACGATTACAAGATTATCTCTCAACGATAAAGTTGCTTTTATTGAATTAGAAGGAAACCAAGTCATTAAAACAGACGTGGTTTTGTTTGCTGACCATGACGTTTATTTGCAAGAAGGAGACTATGTAGAAATCTCGGGAACTGTTGAAGAATATAATAATGAGAAAGAGATTATCGCCAATAAGATTGTGAAAAAGTAGATTTAACGCCAATCAATAATTTTATCTTCAGGGATAGTAAAATAAAAACCCACACCATCTTCTTTTATTGTAATTCCTCTTTTATTGATAGTATCTTTTCTCACTGGAGAAACAACTTTTATTTCACCGCCATTATTCTCAATCTTCTTTTTAATGGTATATAATCCTCTGCCAATTGAAATGCTTCCTTCAGAATATCCGTAACTGCTAGAGAAACCTTCTCTAAAAATTAACTGCAGTTTGTCTTCAATAGTAAATTTCTCTTTAGGATCAACTAAATTTAATTCCAACGCTCTTTGATACAATTTCTCAGGATTGAGTACATTACTACCATCATTTTCTATAGCAATCGTACAATCACTTTCATCATCATAATTTCTTACAACCACTTCCGAACAATCATCTGCAGCATGAGACAAAACATTACTGAAAATGTTCAGGAATATAGGTGTATATTTTCTGGGCAAGATTAAATTTTCCGGACAGATTCCGTAAACCAATTCAATATCTTTATCTGAAAAAATTTCACACCAAGAATAAACATATCTTTTAACGTTAAAAGGCCCTAATGTAAAAATTGAAGAAATTGCTTGTTTATACTTTTTTTGTCCGGCAAGTATATGACGCATATATTCAACTGCTTTTTCTGTGTCAGCCAAATCTTGAGGAAGATCTGGCAAATCTATAGAAATTCTAGGATGAAGATGCTGAATTGTCTGTGTTCTGGTCATAACAGTGGCTAATTCTTTAGCGTTCTCACCAACAACTTTCAATCTAGCAGAAAGTTCAGAATTTAGTTTATCTGAGTATTTATCTAACAATAATTCTGCAAATCCTACAACTTGAGTTAAAGGCCCGCAAAGGTCATGACGGATATCAGCCAAAAACTCAACAAAATCATCTATAGTGTCCATAATTAGCTGTGCTGAGAACAACTTTAAAAACTTTTTGCTTTATACTATTAAAAAGTAATAAAAATGAAAGTCAATTAACTGGTTTCTTTCTCAAACTAGCAAAAGCAACATCTATTTCCGGATCCGTCCAACCAGTATTCTCTTTAAGAATATGTCTAATATCAGCATGAGAAGTACCTGCAGCTTTCTCTTGCTTTACCCAAGTTTTCAGTTCATTGATATTATAAGATTTTTTCTTTCTATTGCGAATGAAAAAGAAATATCCTAAAACCAATAAAGCAATAATAATCAAAGCTAACAATGACCAGATAATGTACCATTTATATTTATCCCAAAAAGAAAGCTCAGTAGATATTGGTAACTGGACACCTGGTGGAGTTACTTTTGCAGGAGCTGTACCGGGAACAAAATCCTGCTGACAGGACCTTTGTTCAATTGGCATTTTAGCATTAGTACCGCAGAAATGTTCGTCCTGACAAGTTCTAGTCTGGAAACCATTCTGACAATCGCTCCATAAAGAACAAATCCAAGACTCTACACAAGGTTTACAATCTCTAACTTCAGTTTTAGGTTTCTGATTACATTTTTTGTCAAAACAAGTTCTACTTTGAGTTAAGTTAACTCCGCAGATAGTCCAATAAGGGTTACATTCCCATTTAGCTTTGCAGCCACCACCGCCGCCGCCGCCTCCTCCTCCTCCGGAAGAGCCGCTAGACGGTGTCGAATCTTGGCCACCGCCACTATCGCCATCACCACCAGTATCAATATCCTCACTAGCACAATTAGTACCCACACAAATAGTTTCCATCACGCCAACTTCACCATTACAAGCAGCAACAATTGTATAAGTTGCATCTTGAGGAGGATTAAAATCAGATTCGTAAGCATTACCAACAGCAGTAACTTGATCAACCCAGACAGTATTAATTCCAATTGCCCCCTGTAAAGCTACTGAAACATCAGCATTTTCGCAAGTTCCCGTAACGACTATTTTCCCTGCATCATTTTGAGTAACATCAATCGTTGTTGCTAAAGCTAAAGGAATAACCAATAAAAAAATAATTAAAAAAAGTTTATTGAATTTCATAGTTAACCTCTGCCGAATTCAGTAATTGATTGCTCTCTTCTGTTAGGCTTGGCCAATCACTCCAAACCATAGCTTTAATATTTAAAGCACCGGGAGATTCAACTTTATGAGTAAACTCAATAACTTCTTGGTTATTAATATCCAAGATTGGTTTGGTATCATAAACTTGAGCTTTTGGAGTGTCATCATAACTCACCTGAACGATTAACAGATGATTCTCGGTCAATGCTGTCGCTTTTGGTGTAACAATTACTTTAACTTTAAACTCGTCTCCTATTGCCGGTGTAAAATCATCAGCCACAGGCAGATTCGTTGTTTGATCCAATATTTCAATC
>CAZIMI010000075.1:0-1901 GCA_964540325.1 uncultured Methanosarcinales archaeon
AACTTGCAACTTAACTTCTTTATTAATAACAGCACCAGTTTTGGTCATTACTCTCAACCTTAACCAATACTCATCTTCATCTAAACCTTTAGGCAGGTCTAATTTCAGATTAACATACTTAGTGGTACCAACAGCAACATCAAACAGATGAGTTGAATCTTCTAACTCTTCAAAGTCATCATACTCATATCCACTAATTTCTGCTTCAACTTCAACATCTTTTATTTCTTCTGCACCTAAATTTTTTAAACCAACTTTGATCTCGATTTCCTGTCCTTCTTCAACGGCAAGAACTTCGTTAACAAAGTCTACAGTGTCGCCATTAACTTTAACACTTGTTACTTCCAGGTCGTCTTCAGATAAAGCACTAACCATAGAAATAGCCAATAAGCTAATAACAAACACAGCCATTATACTCAACAATTTTTTCATTTTTTCTTCCTCCAAAAAGATTTTTGTTTTTTGAATGTTATTTTTTTTATTTATGGTCTTTATAACGAGACTCATATATAAAGCTTTCGCTTGTTTAGTATTGGAGAGTAACTACAGCGAGTAGTTATCCCAAAATAGTTATTAATCAATAGATAGTTAACAATCTATATGTTTGTTCATGGAAACCACTATTTGTAACTGATACTTTTACTAAGTATTCTCCAGGTTGTGCATAGTAAGGAATTTGTAGATTCAAATTTTTGTTTTTGTTCTGTCCTGGTTTCAAATCAAATTCACTAACTGATTTCTTCAAACCAAGCTCTGGGACAATCATGCTAATTTTCAAATCATCCATATTTTTATTCCCATTGTTAACTACTTTAACCTGTGCCGACAAATAATCACCAACCATAACTTCTTCCATAGCTAATTGTACAGAAGCTAGTTTAACATTTTTGTAATCGCTTTTAATTCCAATAGTATACCCTTGTTTAACAATGAATTCTCCGTCGGTAACAGCAATTACAACTTTAGCCTGAGTATTTCCAGATTCTGGAGTCCATTGAACTAAACCTTTATCATCCATAGTCATTCCTTCGGGAGCTCCTACTAAAGTAAAAGCAATAACGTCCCCATCAGGATCTATAGCTTTAAACTGATAGGTATATTGAACATTTTCAGTAGCTGCAGTAATCGGATTTGACAATACAATCGGAGCATGGTTTACTGGTTCCTCTTCAGGACAGCCGTCTTCATCTTCATTGCCGTCAAGATCTTCTGCTTCTAATGGGCAAAGATCAACTTCGTCACAAATACCATCAGCATCACTATCCAAACAAGGTTCCTCTTCAGGACAGCCGTCTTCATCTTCATTGCCGTCAAAATCTTCTGCTTCTAACGGACAAACGTCAATATCATCGCAGATACCATCAGCATCAGAGTCCAAGCAAGGCAACGATAAAACAATTACTTTAACTTCTTTAATTGCTGAATTGTCATTACTATCTGTTGCCTGAACATTTATGTTATATTCTCCTGCATCGCCAACTTCTGTATCCCAACGGAATAAGAATGTATTTTCTTCTGTTGGATGAAGATCAATTACTGCATTAGGAGTGGATTCAGATAATAACTCCACAGTTATTTCGTCATCCTCCGGATCATTAACAACAATATTAAATTCTAAATACTCCCCTTCAACAACTTCTTGATCTTCAACATCTCCAAAAATTGGAGGGTGATTTACGCTTAAAGGGCAGCCTTCGTTCTCAACGGTTCCTGCTTCATCTGGACATAAATCATCTTCATCACAAACTCCGTCATTATCAGAATCTAAGCAAGGAACCTCACAAGCTTCGGTAACTGTTAACGATAAATCTTCCCCTAAAACATCAATATTATCAGATACTAATGCTGTTAACGGATATTCGCCTGCATCGTTACAAGTTGTTTCCAAAGTTAAATAGTAT
>CAZIMI010000075.1:1911-6522 GCA_964540325.1 uncultured Methanosarcinales archaeon
CATCTTTAACTAATTCCCACGCTTCATTCTCAGGTAAAAGTTCAAAACTCAATTCATCTTCTTCATCCAAATCGCTTAAGGAGAAATCCAATGAAAAAGTTTCTCCTTCGTCAACTTCAGTTTCGCCATGTTTAAATAATAAAGGCTTTTGATTAACATCATCAATAGTTACTTTAAACTCTTTAGTAGCTTCTAAATTACCATCGTCAGCAATAAAAACTAAAGTTTTAGTGATACTATTTAATGGATGTTTTACATAAGAGTAATCCGGAGTCCAAGTTAGAATGAACTTATTATCCACATTATCTTTATACATACCAGATAAACTAATTCCTTCTGGAACATCTTCATAAGAAGACATCAAACAAATTCCATTAGTAAAAGGAATAGGAATAGAAAGCAAACATTCTTTCATTTTAACTTCCAAGTTTATCTTTTTTTCATCATTAACATTAATATCTAATGATAATTTATAAATATCATCTATTTGATTATCTCCTGTAATAAACTCGTGAGTAACTTTATTAACATCATCAGGACATCCATCTTCATCTTCAAAACCATCAAAATCTTCTGCTTCCAAAGGACAATCATCAGAACCATTATTGATTCCGTCACCATCAAGGTCTGAATCGCAGGAATCACCAATACCATCCCCATCATAATCTCCTTGATTAGAATTTGGTACATTTACACAATTATCAGCATCGTCTTCAACACCGTCATTATCCGCATCTTTATCACAAGCATCTCCGATACCATCATTATCAGCATCTGCTTGACCAGGATTTTGTGTTAAAGGACAATTATCATCGGCATCATTTGATCCGTCGCCATCAGAATCTTCACAGGCATCTCCAAAATTGCCAGAGCCATAATTATCTTCTTGGTTAGGATTAAATTTTTCAAAACAATTATCACAAACATCTCCTACGCCATCATCATCTTTGTCAAAATTTCCCGGATCTACATCTGAAAGACACAAATCAACATCATTACAAACGCCATCGTCGTCATCATCTCCTGACAAACAAACTTCGGCTTCTTCTGCAACATTTAATTGTAACTGTTCTTCATCACTGTGACCGGTAGGAGTAAAAGCAATAGCGTGGATATAATAAATAGTGTCGTCATTTTCAGGAACATAATTTAAAATCTTTTCAAAATCAGGGTTTCCATCAGCAGGCATTAAATCCGGCAAATCCAGTAAAGTAGATATTTTTTCTTCATTTTCATCTAACAAAGTAACTTTTAAACTATACTTCTCAACGGAGTTCACTGCAACTTGGCAGCTTACAGTTTCGTCAACATCAATAGGCAATATTTTATTTGCTCCCATTCCCTGACCGTTAACCATCCACTGCAAAGCCACGTCAACATTATTATCTGCAGCAACAAAAGGTATTACTGCTAAAAATAACAAAAGAATGGAAAAAATTCCAAAAATTGTTTTTTTAGTTTTCATTCTTAATTCTCCTAAAAGTTAAATTCTAATCCGCCAGTTCCATATGGGCCCATTTCAGTATTATAATGACCTTCTACTTTCAATCTCACTTTATCACCAAGACTTGCGCCAAAGGCTGCGTCAAAAGCAGTTTTTCTGTCTTCACTTTTGATCGACTCTTGTTCACCGAAAAGAGTGAATTCATTTTTGTTAAGCTCACTAACTTCAGAAACACCAACTTCAAGATTTACTCTGAATTTTTCGGAAACATCAGCACTAAAAACACCAGAGGCACCATAAGACTTTTTCAAGTCAGTAGTTGTTTTCCCATTTTGAATACTGCCTTTCTCGCCGTAAGCATCAGTTTCTGATTTCGTCCCTAAACCAGACATTGTGGCTTCCATTCCTAAAGAATAAATGTCACCGACCGGAGCGTGAACTCCAGCAGAGACTTCACCGTCAATATCACCATTATCCATCAAAACTGCAGAAGTATCAACATTAAACCTCATTCCTCTAGGTTCTTCATAACCGCAAGGGTGATTAATTACGTGATCTTTATAAGACGCTAATTCATCAGCTTTAACTTTTGCATCTTTAGCTGCCAATTCAAGTCCACTTAAAAGTTCAGTGGTCTTATTCACGTCAACTCCTGGCTGTTGAGCATCTACAGAACTTCTTAAAGCTTCTGAAGGCGTTAATTTAGGAGCAGTTTCCTGAGATTCTTCAGCACCTTCAGAATCATACTGACAAGAAGGTGTTCCTAAATAATCTGCTAAAGCTTGTTCAGCACTTTTAACTTTTTGATTTGCTTCTTCTAAAGCAGTAATCCGTGTTTGCATCCCAGTATATTGGTCTCCACATCTTTCTTTCATTTTGTTTAATGCAAACTGGCCTTCTTCGCCCAATAATTCGTTAACATGATCCGCTACACCTTTTGCATAATCTTGAACTTCATCCACTTTAGTATATAAATTCTGAACATTTTCTCCCAAATTCTTAATTTCGCCATCATGTTTTCCAATCCGACCACAATGACCATCAACATTATCTCTTAAAACATCAACCCTATCTGACAATTCTCCATTGTCAGGAACTTCTGATGCTTTAGCCAAAGAAGCATTATAACATAATTGTTCTGTAGGACATAAACCAGTCACATAAGCATCAGCAGGAATTCCAGTAGCAGCAGCGTCTGCAGGAACTTTACAATCTCCATTACCTTCAAATTGACTTGCACAACGTACTCTCTTTTTCTTAACTTGATTAGGGTCTTTACAAACAACTTCTTGTCCAGTAGGACAATAATCACTTGGATTTGGTTCATCTGCTTTAGCAGCACCAGCAACTCCTAAACTTAGTCCTACAGCAACGCCAATAGGAAGAATTATATCTCTCAAAACTTTAACCATTTTATTTTACCCCCGTAAAAATCTATTTTATTGTGATTTTCTACTCAGAAGTAGCACCCAATATATAAACTTTTCGTAACTATTGCTAACCAAAAGTAGTAACTCAATCAAACATACAGGTTCTAAAAGAACTGATAAAGAATTCCCAAGCCAAACATAACCATTAAAGCAACACCCAGAATCTTAGGTATATTAATAGAATACTCTGGCTTTCGATCACCAAGCGACTTAGCTTTCCAAAACATCAAGATAATTAGAATTCCTTCTATACCACCAGCAATACCGCCAGTAATAGCTAAAGCTTGAATAAAAGAAGTTATTCCTGCGATTCCAATTAAGAAGGGTACGGAAACAGTAAGCATAAAAGCAACATTTCTTGTTCGATGTAAATCAAGGTCATAGACCCATAACAAAGCCAATCCTAAAGCCAAGAAAGAAGTACTCATCGAAAAAATGGCAAACAAGTTTCCCAATAATTCCATTAATTTTCCCCCGACGATATTACCTAATGTTGTCGTAGCAATCTGACCAGTAGTTGTTCCTGTTGCTCCAACCACAACCAAAGCAAACAAAGCATAAGTAACTAAAGGGATAGCACTCCCAATAATGATTGCTTTCTTGATTAGCTTTTTATTCTTAGAACAAATAGATTTCATTTCCGGAACAGCAGCGGCACCAACAAAAGCAAATAGAATCACGCCGTAAGGAAAGAATAATTGCGTCTTATCATAACCAGTAAGATTTCCAGAATCAACATGAAAAAATCCCCAAACAATTATTATGAGAATGATTACTAACATTATTGCTCCAAAAATTATCTCCGTATTGCCCACCGATTTCAAACCCATATAAATCAACGTGGCAAGGATAATAAAAAAACACATACTAAAAATCAAAGCAGCACTAAACTCAAAACCGAGAAATGATGAAGACCATCCACCTAAGCCAAAAATGTCAGCTAAAACATTTCCGCCGCCGATAAAATAAGCGGTTAATGCACCATAAATTCCAAAAATAATTGAAAAAGACATTACTCTTTTTCCCCACTTGCCAAGATATTTTTCTGCATACCCTGGAAGTTGATGTCTGCCGTTAGTTCTTAAGGCAACTTCACCAACGCATAAATTTAATATCAAAACAGCAAAACCAAGAATGATTAAAATAATCATCCCCGGAATAAATCCAGATTTAGAAATTGCATAAGGTATTCCTAATACACCCGCACCAATAATCGTTCCAACCAAAGTGGCTACAGCCATAATAAATTGTTTATCTGCCATCTTTTTTAGATATTAACAAATTATCAATGTTTATATAGTTGTCGATTAGTTGTTATAAAGAAAATCAATCTACTAAAGCAAAAGGAATTATCACAATATCCTTTTCGCTTAAATAATTTCTCTCTTTCTCTTCCAAACAATAAGGTACTTCTTCTGAATCGGGATCATTGGCCAAAGAGAAGCAATTTTCAAGACCTAAATATTGAGGCCCAGAAACAGGTACCAAAATAGGAACAATTGTTTCTAAATATTTTAAGTTTCTTTCTAAATCATTAACATAATCCCCCATCATCCCTCGGGAAAAGTTTTTATCAAGAACAAAACCCTCTTTGGTTATTGTATATAAACCAACACCAGCAAAATCAAATAAACCACAGCCAGCAATTCCGCTTACCAGTTCATCACTTAAAGTTTTAATAACAAGTAAGATTTTGTGAGACCCATATTTTTCTGTCAGTTCTTCTAAAGATTGGAT
>CAZIMI010000076.1:0-6476 GCA_964540325.1 uncultured Methanosarcinales archaeon
ATTTTCTAACTAAACTAATGTCTGTGGGCAATACTGGATTAAAGAAAAATAGAATTCTTGTTCCCACCAGATGGAGTATTACTGCTGTTGATGATACAGTTGGCAAAGATTTGATTAAAGAAGTTAAAGATTATTCTGTTGGAGATTATCAACTTTATTTTGGCGGGGAATGGGGCAATTATTATTTAGTAATGTTTTTCCCTGAGGTCTGGAGTTACGAATTGTTTGAAATGTATCTGGGGCATAAAGTTAATGCTTGGTCAAAAGAAGGGAACTTTTATTCCACGGATTATGAAAATTATGCGGGAAGAAAGAATTACGCAGAAGAGTGCGCTGGAGGATATTATGCTGCGAGATTACCTGTTTTAGAAAAGATGAAAAATAATAAACGACAACAGTCTGCTTTAGTTCTACGTTTCATTTCATCCGAATATAATATTCCATTAGGAGTTTGGGTTTGCAGAGAAGCTTCAAGAAAAAGTTTAAGTGAGAAACCGCTTAGTTTTGCATCTCAGGAACTGATGTTCAAATACGCAAAAGAATTGATGAGGAGAAAGTTTTCTTTTGATATTGATTTATTGTTAGATAAGAGCAAATTACTGAAAGAGAAAAAAGAGCAAAGAAAGTTGAGTGAGTGGAATTGACTTTACTGTGTCTAAGTGATTAAGAAAGTTTATAAGTGTTTGTTAGATTATATCATTTATGAATAAAGCAAGAGAATTAGCACACCAAATTGCATATGAAGAAAAAGTAATCCCCAGGATTATAGACGAAATAGTTTCTGCTAAAGAACAGTTAGATGAACTTAGAAAGATTGATGCCATTTATAGTAAACAAGAGAAAGTAGTGCTAGATTTAGAAGAACAATTAGCTAAAATTGTTAGTGAAAAAGAAAAACATAAAAAATCTTGGCTAAAGAGTATGCTTATCCAACAGTCTAAGGGCGGACCTAAACCTAGAATCTCAACAGTATTACAAAAATGGGGAACTAAACACCCCCCACAATTTCAGTTTACTAGGAAACAAATTGAAAAGTTGCAAATGTATAACAATAAAATTAGAAGAGTGGAAGAAGTACTTAATCCAAAAAGAAAAGAATTTCTAAGAATATCAGCTTTAAGGAAAAACAAAACAAGAAAACTTCAGAAATTAGAAAGGGAAATAGTTAGGCTTGAAAAGAAATTAGGTAGAGAGATGTTTAAGAAAGAAGGGAGATTAAAAGCACAATTAGTGCCCGCATAGTTTTTTTCTTCTAATAATTGAGTGAGTTCTAGAGAATAGAATTATTTAAAAAGTATTTACTAATCTGCTAATTTATGACTAAAATTAAAAGTATCTTTTGTACGGGGGTTGCAATAGCTAATGTTCTATTTGTTGCTTATGGAATTAAACAACTTTACCATTATGGGCAAGTTAATAACCATTTAGATAGAAAAGGAAAACTGGAAATTAAATTAGATCAATGTGAAAAAGAAGAATTAAATCTTTATGAAACGCTTACAGAATTCTCCCACTTGCAAGATTCTGAACGAGGAATTGATATCACGGAATTAGTTAGTTTAGAAAAAACTTATTCTGAGAAAGAAAAAGAATGTCAGAATCTCTCTGCAGGTCTTAAAGAGATAAATAATGCGTATAATAAAGAATTAAATAAAGCACCAATAGTAAAAACATTAATGCAATTCTGAAATTATAACAATCCCTCTTTCTTTACCATCAATCTCGTCAGACATTGCTCTCATCAATTCTTCAATAGAGGTTTTCCAGTAAGATTTGTCTTCATAAGAAGGATCACAAATTTCTACTTGCTCATCTTCAATAGCCGAAATTAAAGCGAAATGACCCCAATTTTTTTTAGGATCATAATGGCCACGATGGAAGTTGATTATGATATCGTTTCCCTGACTAAGGTTCTCGGTAATCAGTTCTTTAAGATTTTCTATATCATCAAAGAAGATAACTTTCGCTTTTAACCCACATTCTTCTAGCGTACCGCCAATCTCAGAAAAGTTTTCTAAAGGAATGCCTGCATCCTTATTGTCAATCTCAAAGTCATGTACATATTTATCTTTATTCTTGCTTCTAATTTTTGCTTTCAGTTTCTTAGCCAGTTCTTCCTGATCAACCCAAAACCCTCTTCTGAATAAAATCATCTGCAAAGAAGTTGGTCCACAGAAGGAAGGTTTCTGGACAAGATGTTTATAATTAATTTTCATATTCTGCTAAAAAAAGAACTCATATAAAAACTTAATCTTCTTAATGAGTGATGCAGCGAGTCTTGTTTGCTGAGTTTTTCAAGAATCGCCACCGAGAGTATCGTTCCAGAAAATAATATTAGATTTAGACTCTAGGCGGCACGTGAAATACAACAAAGATTGTATTTCTGTGCTGAAAAAAGATAGTTTTCTTTTTTCATGCATCACTCATTTTCTAAACTTAATCTTCTTTTTCCCTGATTTTCTTAATCTTTCTTTTAATGCTCTTATAGAATGGAACTTCGCCAGTTTTAAAGATATAAGCAGCTAAAACAATGAAAATTCCCAAAATAGCTGCAGAACTAATGTAATTTGTTTCTTTAACAATTATTTGATCAGGGAATTCGTGACATTCATGATCGCTTCCACAATAGGCATTACCCGGACAATCTCTGTTACTGTTACATTCCCTTTGCGCAAACATAATTAAGATATAAGCTAAAATGATTAAAGCTAATACTATAGCAACAATTTGGACAGCACCTTTTTTATTCATTGAAATAAAGATTGAAAGGGGGGTGTTTTTAAAGTTTACGGAAGTATATTATGTATATGTGAAAACCCACTGGTCAACCGGACAAGTCCGGGCAAAATATATAAACAAGTTCTACCAATTAAAATAATGAAAAAGAGGTAATGTGAAATCACTAAATGATGATTTTCGTTAGCACATAAAATCAATTATGTCATTTAACCAAAGCCCCCTTTTTCTACAAACCCCAATCTAAATTAAGTGAAGATTGGAGGTGGTTGAACATGTATCAAACAATAAATAAAAAAGATTTAGAAAGATTCTTAGTTGAAAAACAAGAAAACAAATATTTACTTAAATTAAAGAATTGTCATAATAAAATACTAATCCCTCTCCCATTTATCTTAAATGAAGATGTTGCTACATTAGCAGGAATGATGCCCGATGGAAGTCTTATCAAAGACATTAGAAGAGTTTATTTTAGTCAGAAAAAAGATTTTAAGAAAAATTTACTTTTTAGAAACTTATTGAAAAAATTGTTCAATCCAAATAATAAAGTCTTTATTCGTGAAGGTAGAGGGTGTCATGAAACATACACCAATTCAACAGTACTCTGTCACTTTCTCCATTATATTTTAGATTTCGCAAAGTCAGATGAAGAAATGCGAGTTCCAGAATGGATCTTCACCTCTCCAAATTCTGTCAAAAGGGCTTATTTAAGAGAAGCTTTTGCTATGGAAGGTTGTATCTTTAAATCTCTTTGCGAAATTAGGTTCTATACGAAAGATTACAATTATGCACAAGATATCCGAGATTTATTGTTAAGTTTAGGCATTAATTTATTTCTTAAGTCTAGAATTGCAGGAACACATCACAGAGTGCAATATAGAATTTCAATATATCGTAAAGAAAATTTTGAAAAATTTAAAAAAATAGGATTTACTGCTCCTTTACATGTTGAAAGATTTAAACAAATATGTAAGAAATATGCAATATAAAACTAAAACTTTTTAAAGAGAGTCTAGTTTTGCTATATTGATAGCGGGCTTTATAGCGGGGATTTGTTGAGAATTTTCTCTCAAACTGCAATAGGGAAGCTAGGAGTACCCACCGGGCTCATATGGTTTATTTAAACTTTAGAAACCCGGGGATCGGAGGTTCAAATCCTCCCTCCGCTATCGCTTTTTTTTCAAGATTGCTTACTATAGTGGCAGAAAGTTTTTTATAACTTCAACCCCTTTCTTATTTTGATAAAATGCACAAACTATTGGCTACAGAAGTTAACCGAGATTTAAGAATAGATTATTATTCGAATACTGCTTTAACTGATCATTTTGATATGAAACCTATTTGTTACAATGTTACAAAAAAAATAGACAAGAATAGGCTTTCTTTTATAGAAAGTTTAGGAAAAATAAAAGTCATATTTGTTGCTAAATTTGATAATGTTGGAGATGCAATAACAAACACAGAAACAAGTGCGCGAGGTTATGTGAAAAAAAGACATATTTTGATGAAAAGAAGAGTAATATATCTTAATTTTGATGCAATCATTAAAAGTGTTGTTCCTAAAAATGGGAAAATAAATTCAAGAATTTATAAAAAGTTGATTAATTTAATAAAAGAAGTAATTCTTCATGAAGCTGCACATTTAATCCATATTAGGAAGTATAAAATTCGTATCCGTAAGAGTGACTATATGGTTGAAATTAAGAAACGTCGCATTAAAAACTTCAAAGAAATATTTGATATAATTGGAGTTATAAAATCAAGTTACGGAGATATCTCTTTTATAAGAATGTTTTTCATTAAACTTGCTTTTCTTGAAGAAGATTTTTTTAGAGATATTGAATCTTTATTTACGGAAGGTTTTGCAATGAGATTTGATACTTTATATCATCCTATAACTGAAAATTCTTTAATGAAAGATTATAATAATTTGGACGATTATTTGAATAGGTACAAAGAAGATTTAGAAACAGAAATTAAAAATTTTGATTATGCAATAAAAACTTTACAAACCATTCTAGTCCCATTTTATTTAATTAAAACTAATAGACTTTTTTTTGGTAATAAATCAACAAAAAAACTTAAAGAAAATATGAAAAATATAAATGATTTAAAGAATAAATTCAAAAGATTTAAAGATACAATTATTTCTTTAGACAAACATCAAGTAGGAAAATATATGGTATCTTTTTTAATGTATAACTCCTATAAGTTAAAGGATATCAAAGATCTTGATTTTAAAAGCTTTATCCGTTTATATGAATCCGTTTCATTAAAAAATGACTTAGAACCTTTAATTGGATTTAAACAGGGAACAATAAACATCTCAGAAATTAGTAATGAAATTATTTCTAAACAAAAAAAAACAGCATTAGAATTAGACCTAATTATCAAAGATTTAGATGGAAAAACTTTCCTTTAAAAATTACAATCCCTCGAATTAAAAATCCTCCCTCTGCTACTCTTTATTAATTCTAAGTTTTGTATAACGATGTTATGTAGTGGGTTACGTCCCTGCAAGTGAACAACGTGAACGCTGAGTTGTGGTGTAAAGTCAATTCACATAAATTTTATATATTCAAAGTATCTTATGATTATAATGACCCATAAAATTAAAGTTATTAAAAGCAATAATATTTATCCAAATCAATTATTTGTTCTAAAATCTGGGAAAGAAGTATTCTCTGTTGAAGTGGGTTTGAATCCTGATTTAACACCCATATTTAAAAAACCATTTTTTATCAAATTGTTTGAAAACCACCCCCACTATAATGATATTTCTAGCAAAGGAATAGCTTTAATACAATTAGATTTGGAAGATTATGAAGAATTGAAAAAAGCTAAAGATTATCTATTAATGTGTGACCTTTTTAAAAAAGATATTAGGAAATTCTTGAAGAAATTAGCTGAAAATACATTTTATAATGTGAAAGTTGCATACTTTGGGATTAGGGTTGACCCTAGGGGTAGGTATGGTAAGCATTGCTTAACTGTAAATGAATTTGGAAAGATACGTTTTAGATCAATTGGTATTCATGGTATTATTAAAGAAAAAACCAATCTTCGAAAAAAATCAGGTGGTTGCGTTAGAGTAAGAAAAAAAGATATTCTTAGACTTAGTGAATATATTGAAGTGGACAAAACTATTTTTGAAATAACAGAAGAATAACTCTGCAAAGAATTGACTTGGAGTGATAATTCAATTTAACACTTGTTATACAAATGTCTTGATATTTATTATTCAGAATCATTGAAACCCCAATAACTTTATCCTCACAAACTCTTCTTTTGACTTAAATGTCCCACTTTCTTGCGAAAGAAATATAAGTGAAAATGCCTTCTAATACTATTAGAGATTAAAATGTCACAGGGAAACGATGCTGCGCACGAAGTTGCTGCAATAATGAAGTATATTGCTAAATCTGCGGAACCACAGGTTTATTTAGGTTTACATCCAAAAGACAATTATTTGCATAAAGCACACTTAATGCCAGATACTGAATCACCAAGATTGTTAAATGAGGATCTTGGTAAAAAATTAGAATATAAATCAATTGGTTCAGACTTATTAAATCTTAGAGTAAATGATTCTTTGTATCAGAGAGAGATTTTAGGAAATGGCGGGTATATCCCCCAGAAAGAAGGGATTGACTATTCTTCTTGTCAGGGACTATATTGTCAGAATTAAGTAACAAAATAAAGAACGCCCTATCCCCGGGCTAAAGCCACGGGGCATTTAT
>CAZIMI010000077.1:0-6440 GCA_964540325.1 uncultured Methanosarcinales archaeon
AACGATACTGAAAGTGCAATCATAACTTTTATAGTTGGTAAAGATGTCTCTTTAGATGAGGTTAATGAAGAAATGAACAAAATCAAAAAATCAAACCCTCATTTAACAACAACTTATGGGGCAGTAGTTTCGGAGAAAATAAGAAACTTAGCTGTTTGTTTTAGTGCGGTTAAGGTTTGTGGTGGAGTGGATTAGGAAGGATAAGGAAGTTAGATGGGTTAATGAAATTTATAATTATGGTATGGCTATCTTTGATACACCTCAAATGATAAATCGACAAGTAAATAATAAAGAAATGAGTCCTAATGAAGTATTTGATAAGTTAAGGAGATGGGAAGTTTCATTAAATATTCCTTTTAATATATTAATTAGATTATTGCCTACATCAATAAAAAAAGAAATGTTAAATCTTTTTTTTAAAGATCAAGTAGAACCTGAAAACATTAAATTAGTAAATTTTTATGGGATTGTGGGTTATATGGATGGATTAACCCAACCAGATGTGGCATTGAGTTCTGAGGATTCAAATATATTTATTGAATTGAAGATTAATGCACCTATCACTTTACAACAAGTTACAAAATACTTTTTAGCTCACTTATTCTGGAATGAAAAGGAAGATAAAACTAAGAAACACTATTTGTTATTCTTAGGAAAAGATTCTTTAAAAAAACAATGGGCTCCTAAAGAAAGAAATTTAATCTTTAGTGATGGAGATGATAATATCGTAGATCTTCATAATTTTTTGATAAAAAGAGATATTTCAGAATCTGAATCAGATTTAAAAGGTCGATATAAAAAACAAGTTAGTGAAAATAAGGAAAAATTTAAGCAAATTTGTGAAAATACAATTATCGGTTGGTCCAGTTGGAAAGAGATTGGAGATTTATTAAAAGAGAAATCTAATGGTTTAGATCCAGTCAGGGATGAAACTGTTAAAATATTAATTGAAGATTTTTTAGATGAACTTAAAGAAAGAAAATTGTGGGGTTCTGAATGAAAACTGATGAAATTGTTAAAAAAATAAAATCTATCGATAAATGGAAATGGTACTATGAAGAAAATGACTTTGATGATTTTTATTTAGAATTTCAAGAGAAATATCCTAATATTGATTTAGATAAAAACCAAATTAAAAGAATTGTAAAATCTTTAGTTGAAGGAAAAGAAATTCCGTCTAGTATAACTGAAGAAATACAAGGGAAAAATGTTGCTTTTAGGTGTACTTTTAATGATTCTGGTTTTAAAGGAAGATGTAGTGAGAAAATGTGTAATCATAATTGGATCTATGGGGGAAATTGGTGTAGGAACTCTGATAATCTTTGTAGGGAAAAAGAAAGTTATCCTTGTATGGAAAGCGCCATTTGGGAGAACTTTAGTTTTGGGGCTGGTTCATATCTTAAAGGGGAAAAATATGGGATAAAGAAATCTTTAAAAAATGTGTGTGTGGGTAAAGTTGCATTTTTAACAACTGTTAAACCAATTAAAGATAAAAAAGGAAATTTAGAAAAAAATGATGAAAAAGAGAGATTCTTTTTTGGAGTTTTAGATATTATTAAACTAAAAACCAATGAGGATTCTAACCAAACCAATAGTGTTAATGCTGTCATTGGTAGTGAAAAATTCTCTATAAAAATTCATCCAAAAATAAAAGTTAAGTTTTGGGACTTTTATGAAAACGAAAATGCTAAAAGTGAAATGACTAGAAAGAACAAATGGGGTAGTGGAAGGACAAGATCTATTTTTGATAATCAAGCTTTGGCAATTTTAACTAAATTAAAAAATGAATATATAAAAAATAATCTTGATCAGAAAGAAATTGATAAGATTGATAGATTAATTACGAGGTTTGAATAAAAATGACAACGTTTTCACATTCAAGAATTGGAACTTACGAAAGATGTCCATTACAATATAAGTTTAGTTATATTGATAGGATAAAAGTAGAACAGGAAGATACAGTAGAAACTTTTCTGGGTTCTTGGGCACATAACGCTCTAGAAAAATTGTATAAAGATTTTCGGTTTGAAAAACTGTTATCTTTGAAAGAACTGCTTGACTTTTTTAATAAGCAGTGGAAAGAAAACTGGAATTCTACTATTAAAATTAACAAGAAAGAATACACCTCAGAAAATTATCGGAAGATGGGTGTAAGATATCTTACTGATTACTATAACAGGCACAAACCATTTGATCATGGAAAAGTTATTGGTTTAGAAACAACTGATAGGTTAGATATTGGTGAGGGTTATAAATTTCACATTAGAATTGACCGTTTAATGGATATGGGTAATGGTTTATACGAAGTGCATGATTATAAAACTAATAATTCTTTATCTAAACAACAAGATCTTGATGAAGATCGACAATTAGCAATGTATTCTTTGTGGGTTAAACTTAACTTTAAAGATTGTAAGAAAGTTCGTCTAGTTTGGCATTTCTTAGCTTTTGATAAAGAGATGGAAAGTTTCCGGACTGTAGGTGAGTTGGAAGATTTAAGAAAAGAAGTTGTTGAACAAATCAAAAATATTGAAAGTTGTAAAGAATTTCCTGCCAATGAAACTCCTCTTTGTAATTGGTGTGCTTATCAAAGCATTTGTCCTTTGTTTAAACATGAAGTTGAGTTAGAGGAAAAAGAAGTTAACGAGTTTTTACAAGATTCCGGTGTTAAACTGGTTAATCAATATGTTCAGTTGCAGAAAGAGAAGAAAGAATATGATTCTTATGTTGATTTAAAATTAGCTAAGTTGAAAGAAGCTTTGATAGAATTTTGTAAACAGGAAGGGGTAGAGATTGTAGTGGGTTCAAATAATAAGATCTCTGTAAAAGAATTTGATAGTGTTAAGTTTCCTGGTAAGAACACTCCTGAGCGGTCGGAATTAGTAAAAGTTTTAGAAAAGATGGGTAAACTGGATTCAGTATCTGGTTTAGACCTCTATGCTCTAGCTCGGGTTGTTAAAGAGAATGAATGGTCTGCTGCGGAATTAAAGAAGCTGGATGAGTTTAAAGCAGTTGAGAAGGGATATCGATTTGGAGTTAGAAAGAAGTGAAAGGAAATAAAAATTCATAGTGTGGGAAATACCTCGAAGAGATTTCTGTCACTAAAGATTTCTAATCTTTAGTACTTTTCTGTTCAAGTTTCAGACATGTTATGATTTTTTAATTTAAGATGTTAACTGTGTATTAAAGATCCCAGGAAATGAAACATGAAAAAAATAAAGATAAAGCGTGGGAATAGGAGACCAGGAAGTAATGTTCAGAAGAAAATGTTACGTACAGGAATAAAAGAAGAGAAAGCAAAAATAATTAAGTTTGGTTTACTTGGTTTACGATTACAGAAAGAAAAAGAAAAAACTGATCGTGAAAGAATAAACAAGTTAAAAACGAAAATTGAACAAAAATTTCCCCACTTAGAAGAACTTTTTAAGAATGATGATCATTTTAGTAAGTTGGTTTGTAAATTAATATTAAATCTGCATTTGATTTCAACTAACAGAAGTAAGAGCCATACTATTAGGACATTGCGAACTACTGCTAAGAATCATCAGCAATCAGAGTTGCGAAAAAAAATCATTGAATATGCTAAAAAAAATACATTGCTACTAATAAAACAGAAGAATGGTTATTTATGAGAGAAATGTTATAAATTTCTCAGTTTCTTAATTGCTGGAATTAAAACATTTACCGCTTTATTTATTTCTTCTTTGGTTGTAAATCTTCCCAACCCAATTCTAATACTACAATATGCTCTATTATCATCATATCCTAAAGCTAAAATAACATGAGAAGGAGTTACTTCATCACTATTACAAGCAGAACCCGCAGAAATTGCAAGACTTGCCTTTACTTCATTAATTAAAGCTTTTGAATCAACATCCTCAACAAACAAATTTAGATTTCCAGGAATACGGTTATTTAAATCTCCATTTAGTTGGACATGTTCAGACAAACGATCATATAAATTCATAGTTAAATCTTTAATTAATTTTTGATTCTTTAATGAAATTAACTCACTTGCTTTTCCAAAACCAATTATGCTTGGAACATTATATGTACCCGGTCGTATCTTTCCTTCTTGGCCACCACCAAAAGTAATCGGTTTTATCTTTATTCCTCTTCTAATAAATAAAGCGCCAATTCCTTTAGGGCCATATACTTTATGTGATGATATTGACATTAAATCAATATTATTTACATCCAAAGAAATTTTTCCAAAAGCCTGTGCAGAATCAGTATGGAATACAATCCCTTTTTCTTTAGCAATAGTTCCAATTTCTTTGATAGGTTGGATGGTACCAATTTCATTATTGGCACTCATAATCGAAATCAATATAGTTTGATCCGTAATTGCAGATTTAATATCTTCAGATTTCAACACTCCACTCTTGTCAGGAGAAACATAAGTAACTTGAAAACCTCTTTTTTCTAATTCTTGACAAACATTTAAAATGGATTTATGTTCAATTGAAGAAGTAATAATATGGTTACCTTTTTCTTTTAATTGCTCAACTGTGCCCATAATTGCCAAATTATTAGATTCAGTAGCGCCACTTGTAAAAATAATTTCATCAAAATCACAATTAATGACTTTTGCAATAGATTCTCTTGCTTTTTTAATATCAGGAAGAAGTTCATTACCATAAATGTTATCAATACTAGAAGCATTACCAAATTTCTCACAAAAGTAAGGTAACATCTCATGCAGTACTTTTTCATCAACAGGAGTAGTTGAATTATTATCACAATAGATTATTTTCATTTTTCAATAAGGTTTGTTAAATCAGTTAAACTTTTAACCCTTCCATGTAGGACTAAAATTCCATTATTCAAATGATACTTAAATTGTTGCATAAAATCTTTTTCAGAATCTAATCCCATTAAAGCACATTTTTCCTTAATGAGTGAAATAAAAAACAAGTCATTTTCACCCAATAAAGTTTGACGATTAAATTCTTGCCCATCTTCATCTAAGGGAACCAGGTCATTTTGTAGATCATTTTCCAATGAGAAACATAAACTAATCCTACACAATAAATTTGGAGTCAATCCTGTTTTTTGCTTTAAAGAGCGCAATTTAAAAGTAGCGTCATTAGATATTCTCATTCTAGTAAAGTCATTCATTTTTCACCCCAAAAATAACCAGGGATTATTTTTGTTTTCTCATTTTTAAAATCTAAAATCATCTCCTTTGAAATTTTATTTTTTAGAATCTTATGATAATTCTGGTCAATTTCAGTATCTGTTGAGAGTATAATTATTTGATGACTTGCATTTGGGAAAAAATTATTGACAATATTATTCCTATTTTTAACATCAAGTCTGGCCAAGGGAGTATCAATAATAAAAGGAAGAGGTCTTTGAGATATTTTGATTAATGTCCATAAAACCGCAATAGCATATAATTGTTTTTCTCCTGTAGAAAGTTGATTCTTTGAAATCCTTTTATTATTACTAAATTTCCATAAATAAACATTAAATGTTTTAGGATCTAATTCTACTTTTGAAAAAACGTTCTTTTTCTTAGATATACTATCAAAACATATAAGAAAATATTTAGAAAATTCTTTCATTTTAAAATCATGCAATTCACCATGATATTCAGTTAAAACAGATTCTACTTTACTTATTGATTGGATAATTTCATCTTTCTTATTAATTGTCCTAATCATATCAATTTTTTTATCAATGTCTTTTTCTAACTGATTCATTTTGAAATCAAAAGTTTTTTTCTTTTCTAACAACTGTTTTTTAAATGAACTAAATTCTCCTAATTTTTTATTACACTTACCCAATTTTTCAAAGTAAGGCTTTAGATCCAATTCATCAGGAACAATTCCTAATTGTTTTACTAACTTTGTTTTTTTATAAGTTAATTGTTCGTGGTCCTTAACTAAATTAATAAATCCTTTCTTAGTTTCAGCAATCTCTGTTTCGATTAAATTTGTAAGTCTAAAAAAGTGACTATCTGATATTTTGTGAACTTCATTTTGGTCTTTTTCAATATTGAAGCCTTTAATTTTGTTATCCAAAATATTCAAAAACAATTTATTATCTTTCTTACTGCTAACTAATTCATTTTTTATTTCTTTTATGGCAGAGATCACTTTATCAAAAGCAATTTGGTTGTGTTTTGACTCTCTTTCAACTTTTAATCTAGTTAAAAGAGATAAATTTAATTTTGGAGAAAAAATAAAAGGTAATTGTTCATTACACATTGAACGTATTTTTTCTTCACAAAAATTAATTTTAACATCCAATTCGTTTGATTTTTGTTTCAAAGAATCATGATTACGAGCAAAATTTCCTCCTTTTACAGAGAGTGTATTTTCAAGATATTTTATTTGTTTGATGTTTTTTTCCAAAAATAAATCATTTTTCTCAATATTTGAGTCTATACTATCAATTTGTTTTGATAAAATGATTTTATTTTTATTTAATTT
>CAZIMI010000078.1:0-3074 GCA_964540325.1 uncultured Methanosarcinales archaeon
TGTTGCAATATTTGTTACAGCACTTTGAAATTATTAAAATGTACATTAATTGGGTTAAGCCTTACCTCAAACATGTAGCAAGGTTAACGATGAAAGAAAAAAGTATGAGCTCTGCTGATTTAATTTCTGCGTTTGAAGGTAGTATGTTAGATATTGAAGTCTTAGCTAGAAAAAGGACTCCTGTCGGTAAAAGTGGTGCTAACGCTTGTATTTTGGCAACTTTTACTTACCGTACAAAAGCAGATATGAAATATGTTCAAGAAGGTTATCAACGTGGTCCTGTTCATGTTGGTAGATTTGAGCTTAATTTTAGAGAATATGGTTGGAGTGATGAAGAGGTTGATAAATATAAACAGTTGAAAGAAAAAGAACTCCTTTTTTTAATGGGTAATGTTTCTTCTGCTGTTCAACATGCAATGGAATCCTTAGGTAACGAGTTGGACCATTATCTAGATCAAGCTCGGGGAATTAAAGATCAGAAAGAAGAAGAAAAAGCTGGGCCGGTAACTAAAACTATTACTGAAAGACTTTTTGGCGATTTCTATACTCCGAAGAAAAACAAGTTAAAAACTGGAAAAGATTCTTTAGCTGCAGACCATAAACGGGCAGCTGCTAAAGCAAGGACTAAACCAATTTACGGTTTTGTACTTTTTCATGGATGGAATATTTATAAGAATTTTAAGAAAGCTCACCGAATGATTGCTTGGTAATTTTTTAGGACTTTGTAGAAAATGGAGGCAGTATCAAAACACGAACGTTGCAAACAATTGATATATTAATTGTGGAAGGGGTTGCTCCACAAACTTTAACAAAGTTTGATCCAAAGGAAGCGAGACATAAAGTCTCACATAGCGACTCTCTTCTAAACTAGCAGGTCGCGTCAGGGAGCTTCATGCTCCCTCTTGCATATCAAATGTGCGTAATCATTTGCGGGAAGGTACCACATTCAAATTAAATATAAAAAGAGTGAGTCCGATACTGCCCGAACAAAGTGAGATTTACTACAAAGCTTTTTTTAGTAAAGCTTTTTATATTTGGACTAATTCTAAGTTTTTATGGCTGAAGAAAACTTGGATAATCTTCCTCCAGAAGAAAGGATTAAGAAATTAAAAGAATTGGAAAAGAAAAGAAAGAAAGAGATAGAAGATGCTAAAAAGAAAATTCAAGAAAGTGAATCTGAGTTAACTGAAAGAAGGAAATGGGTTGAGAAAGTTCCTATTCCCCAAGTTGCTCAGGAAGACCTAACGGGTTTAGGGAAAGAAGGTAAAGAAATTCTTGAAGTACATAAAGGTGTTAAAAAGAAAGAGAAAGAAGAACCTGCAACTGTTGAAGAAACTGTTTCTGAAGAGACTTTTTCTGGTGATCCTGATTTGGAAACTTTAGCCAGAGAAAGAATTGATTTGCCTTTAGAGATTATGCAATCAGAATATGCTCAACAGCTTGGTCAAAAGCCTATTCATGAACTTTATTCTGAGATGAAAACTTTGGAAAGTGATGTCGAAGAGAAAGGTTATGTTAGTGCTGAGAATCAACGTAAAGCAGAATATCTCATGGCAGGAATGGAAAACAAACTTGAAGATGTTGAAGAGGGAAGTTATTCTTTCACTGAGAAAGCGGCAATGAGAGCTAGTTTAATTCAACAGATGGGCGCTAAAGTTACAGGGATGTATCAAAGTGGTAAGTCTACTTATCAATCAAAGTGATGAAAATAAGCAAATTTTATATACTATAATATATTAATTCTAACCATGGTAACTTTTGGCAGTACACATTTCACTTCTGGTAATTATGCTATGCCGATGGACAGAGAATATGAATCTGCTAAACCTAGTCCTGACAATGAGTCAACTAATGATGTGGGTGTTGGTGTTGGTGATATTGGTATGAGCATGGGTTTGGGTCCGGTTCCGAATGTACAGGCGGTAGGGGCTAAAATGAGAGCAGGTGCAAAAACTGTAGAGCTTGGTTTTATGGGTACCGGTAAAGGTTCAGGTCAGGGTCATACTCCGGGGATGTATGGGGAACTGCAAAGGCAGGCTTTACGTGAAATGCAGACAGCTAACAAATACGATTTTACTACTCATGCTTCTGTAGGTGTTTATGGTCTTGGAGGAATGGATCAGCAAGGTAACTTTTCTAAACAGAATAAAGAAATGGCTCTTAACGAAATTAAACGGGCAATAGATTTTGCTGCTGACGTTGCTCAGGGCGGTCCGATTGTAGTACATACTGGAGAATTGCAACGTCCTTTGGTTGATGCTCCTTGGAATGAGGGAGATAAATTTAAATTGTATGCTGATGAAGAAGATCGAGCTGCGTTTAAAGTTGTTGATACTCGTACTGGAGGAGTTATTCAAGAAGCAAGAAAGAATAGAAGGGTTGCCCGTCCGGTTTGGAACACGACAGAAGCAGGAACGGAATACACAGACTTTGACGGACAAAAAAGAACTGCTTCAGGCGAACATGACGAAGATGGAAGGTTGATTTATTTGGACTATTTTGGTAATCGTATTGATGACGAAGTTAGGGTTCCAAGATATAATTCTGATGAAGGCAAATTTGAAGTGCGTCAGATGGATTGGAACGATTTGAAAGAAGAAGCACAGCAGATGACTTTAAGGGCTAAATATTTATGGAAACAATGGAAAAGCGGTAAAATTGATGAAAGTAAATTTGAAGAATCTTATTGGGGAAGATTTAAAGAAGCCATTTCTGAGGATGAGATTGAAGTTAAACCGGAAGAAGCCTACATTGTTTCAACTTTAGAAACTAATGCTGCTAACAGTCGGGGTTGGGCATATTATTATGGTGGTCAGTTTGATGATTATGTTGATAAAGTAAAGAAATTAAAAAAAGCTAGAGAGTTTTATGAAAAAGTTGAAGAAGAAACTGACCCTAACGAAAAATGGAGATTAAAACAACAAGCTGGTGCTCTAGCTGGTGGTTTGATTCCTTTAGATGCAGAAATGCCTACAGAAGTTATTGATAAACAGATCAAAGAACTTGACCGACAAATGAAACAGTCTCAGGAAGCTTCTGCTTCACAATGGGCACAGGCAGAAAATGCTATGGAA
>CAZIMI010000078.1:3089-6410 GCA_964540325.1 uncultured Methanosarcinales archaeon
CGCTTTAAATGAAGCTTATGATGCTTATGCACGGGCAGGAATCACTGCTATGAAACAGTCAGAAAAATTAGAGAAACAGGGTAAATTGAAAAAACCGTTGACAGTAGCAATGGAAAATCTTTTTCCTGAAAGTTATGGTTCTCATCCTGACGAACTGATACATTTGGTTGAAGGGAGCAGGAAATCAATGAAAGAGTTATTAGTTAAACAAGGTTTATCAGAAAGTGAGGCTGAAAGTAGAGCCAAAGAACATCTTACTGCTACTTTTGATACTGGTCATTTAAACATGTGGAGAAAGTATTGGCAAACTGATCCTAACAAAAGTATTGAACAAAATGATGCGGACTTTGACAATTGGATGTTGGAGAAAGTTGAAGAGATGGCTAAGAAGGGGGTTGTTAGCCATTTACATTTAGTTGACAATTATGGATATCAAGATGATCATTTAGCTCCTGGTGAGGGTAATACACCAATTAAGAAGATTGTTGAGATTTTTAAAAAGCATGGGTATAAAGGTGAACTGATTGTTGAACCCGGTGCAGATTATACTACTGACGTTTCCGGTTTTCATTCTGTGATGAAATCTTGGAAACTTTTTGGCAGTTCAGTTTATGGTGCTTCCGGTGCTGCTCCAAGAAAAGCTTGGGGGCAAGTTCAGTACGGTTTCTTTGGTCAGAACGCTCCTCCATACTTTACGTTCGGCGGGTATTCGCCTTCGGAAGATTGGACACTTTGGAGTGGGGTTCCGTTGGAGTAAATCGGTTTTTTCTATAGAAAAGTTTATAAATAACTTATTACTTATGTGAGTAAAATGTTACTAAATGGTCAAATATTAGTTTTTGAAGAGTTTTTAAGAGATTTTAATCTTGGGCTTACTGGTAGCTTTATTGCTAAGAAGAAAAATTTAAATCAAAAAACCACTTCTAGTTTTCTTAAAGATCTTGAAAAAAAAAAGATATTAAAAAGTAAAACGGAAGGAAAAAATAAATTGTACTCTTTGAATTTGGATAATAAAGAAGTAGTGAAAAATTTTATTATCGCAGTAGAACATCTTCGAATAATTAATTTTTATAATAAGAATATATTAATTAAAGAGATTGTGGGAAAAATACACAGTCAGATTAAAGGAATTGCAATCATTTTTGGCAGTTATGCAAAAGGAGTACAAAAAAAAGATTCTGATTTAGATTTATTTATAATTGGCAAGTGTAACGAAAAAGAAATTGATAAACTTTCTAAAATGTATGGTTTAGAAATTAATTTGAAGATTTATCCTAAATTAGAAAAGGATATTTTAACAACAGAAGTTATAAAAGATCATCTCGTTATTAAAAATACAGAACAGTTTATTGAGGGGATATTTAATGGATAAGATTAAATGGTGTTTAAACACTAAAAACGGACTTGAACTAATTGAACCTAATGGGAATTTATCAAAAGCATACATTCAGAAAGCCGAAGATGCGTTAAGAGCAGCAACTGTTTTAAAAGATAACAAAGATTGGGAAATCTCTTCTTCTTATTATACAATGTATTTTTCACTTTATGCTATCTTGATGAAAGTTGGAGTTAAATGTGAAATCCATTCTTGTACAATTAGTTTTATGCAACATTTTCTTAATCAACATTTTACCAATGAAGACATTAATTTAATTGAAAAATCTCAGAAGGCAAGAATTGATACTCAATATTATTCAAATAGAAACATTTCTGATGAATTATATTCAAAAATAACTAATAATACTTCTTTATTTTTAGTAAAATGTAAAGAAATAATTAATAGTTTAACAGAACAAGATGTTGAAAATATTAGATTAACTTTATCTGGGATTACTGAAGTTAATTAAAATATTTTCTATTCCTGTATAAAACAAATATAAATAATCCATAAAGTAGAACTCCAAAGAATAATCCTATGGCTGCAGTAAGGTACATACTTTGTATTGTTAATGTTCCTTGAAGTAATGGTCTTCCTGATAAAGTAAATAAACTTAAGATACTATTTACTATCCCATAAATGTAGTATCCTATTCCAAATTTCCAGGCCCATTTAGTTCTAATCCATAATCCATACAAGAAAATAATACTTATTATGGCAGAAATAGTTAAAGGAATTAATGCTCCCGTTCCTTTAAACAAGAATCCTAAAAAAGAAAGACCAGTTTCCATTATTGTTTCA
Source organism: uncultured Methanosarcinales archaeon (assembly GCA_964540325.1). GTDB lineage: Archaea > Nanobdellota > Nanobdellia > Woesearchaeales > GW2011-AR9 > JABJOX01. The sequence goes on from CAZIMI010000078.1 coordinate 5,269, forward strand.
ACTGTTAGTAATGACAATAAAGTTCCCAATCCTGAGATTACAAATAATACTTTTAATTGAAACGGTAATGGTTTCCATCCTTTTTCTTTCATAGTTATAGTTATGGTTAAGTAATATATAAATATTGTTGTAAATGTGGTAAAGTTTATATTGTTTTATGTGTTTTGTTTGGGTTAAGGTGGTAGATTCTATTATTAGGGATTTAATTTTTCAAACCAACCTTTGCACAACATCTGTAAAACAAATATAAAGATAATGGTTAAATTCTAACCTTTCAATTGTACCTTTGTTAAAAGGTGGTTCAAGTTTCTTATACATTCCTTCAATTAAATCTTCTGGTTCTGGAGGAATTGTGTTTTTTAAGATTTTAAACGCTCTCTTAATTTCTTCCAATTTATCTTCAGCAGACATAATTGCTAATTGTTCATCTGAAACTTCTTGATATTTGGGTAACATTTTCAATAACAAGGATTCTGAAACATCTGTACCTTATCTTCAATTAGATGTTTATGTTTAGTTAATATTTTATCTGCCACTTTAGAGATCTTTTCAATACTATCTGTTGATTCAATTGTTAGTCCTGCTATAGAAATTCTGTTTAATTTTTGTTTTGTCATTTTAAATCCCCCTTTTTAATTATCTGAGAACTATCTATTTAATATCTATTTCGAAGTTCTGATAGTTATTTTAGTTACTGGAAATTCTTATAAGCGATATTTCTGGGGAGTGGTGAGTTAATTATTTAAGGAAGTTCTATTTTTAACATTTATGGCATTAACAGAAAAACAATTAGAAGAAGAAAAAAAAATTGAAGAAAAGTCTACTAAATTTGTAAGAGAAGTAATTAAAAAAACACAAGAATTCTATTCTCATCCTGACCCCATGGCGGCTTTGGATACATTTTATAGTGAAAATGATAAATTAATGGGTTATGAAGATTTTGAAGATTTCTTGGACAAATTAGATCATAAACAATTGAGATTGTTCTTTAAATTGTTTGTTAATCAACTCCATCAAGCAACGTATCATATTGATGAAAAGAGTGTTCAGAGTTATTTGGAATTTTAGTTATACAAAAATTAAGAAATTCTACAAATTTGTAGAAAAGTTTATAAAAGAGTCTTACTTCTAGAATAATATGG
>CAZIMI010000079.1:0-6396 GCA_964540325.1 uncultured Methanosarcinales archaeon
TGCCCGTGCCTGTTCTATCCTGAGAAAAGCAGACCATAAAATTAATACTAGAGTTCATTTTGAATCCCTGGATTCTGAACAGGAGAAGAAAGTAATTTTACATTTGTCTAAGTTTTCTGAAGTGATTGTAAAAAGTGCGGAGCAGTATAAGCCATACCTATTAGCTAAGTATTTACTTGATTTGTCACAACACTTTAACGAATTTTATCATAACTGCCCAGTTATTTCTGATTTGGCAGAGGTAATGTATGCTCGTCTTCTATTGGTAGATTCTGTACGGCAAGTTCTGGAGAATGGATTAAATCTTTTGGGAATTAAGGCTCCGCAGGAGATGTAGAGAATGACAAGTGATATTGGATTACAGAAAAAGTTGTTAATTAAGATGTTAAACAATAGAGTTATTGGTGCTAAACACATTCGTTTTGACACAATTGTAAGTAATGTTGCTTCGCATGAAAAAGGTGCTTTGAAAAAAGAAATTGAAAACTTATTAAAGAAAGATTTTCTTGTCTGGTATCATAAGAGTAAGAAAGCAATCCAGTTAAATAAGTATAAATTGAAAGAAATAAGAGAGTTTTTGGAAAAAGAGTAAATTCTTACTTTGAGCTTTTGAAAAGCCCACGACAGAAACATTTATATAGTTAAAGATTATTTAGTGAAATATGGAAATAGAAAACTTAGACAATTCAGTTTTTTTAGAAATAATGGGACCAACTACAAGAAACAGAATTATTGATTTCTTAATTACTAACGAAGATTTTGATTTCACTTTAAAAGAAATTGCTGAAGGGAGTTATGTTGGTTATGCTACTATCAAAAGGATTTGGGAACAATTTGCAAAGACAAATTTAATTAAACCAACTAGAAAAGTAGGCAAAGCTGTTTTTTATAAGTACAACTCAGAAAATGAATTAGCTAAAAAGATTAAGAATTTCTACTTGGATATCGTCTTTACAGAGATTGAAAGTGAAGTGAAAGAAGAACCAGTGAAAGAACAAGCAGTGATTGAAGCAGCTGTTTGATTAAAGCCCCGCAGGAGATGTAGAGAATGACATTATACTTCATAACCGGAAATCCAGGAAAACTAAAAGAAGTACAAGAAATTATTCCGGAAGTAGAAGGGATAGAATTAGATCTACCGGAAATCCAATCTCTAGATCCAATGGAAATTATTAAAGAGAAATTAGAGATTGCTACTAAAGATAGAGAAGGAGAATTCTTTGTTGAAGATACTTCTTTATATTTTGAATGTTTAAATGGTCTTCCTGGGCCTTTAATCAAATGGTTTTTAGATTCTTTGGGTAACGAAGGGATTTATGAATTAGTTTCTAAATATGAAAATAACAAGTGTATTGCGAAAACAGTTGTCGGTTATTCTGACGGAACAGATTTGCATTTCTTTGTTGGCGAACTGAAAGGGACAATCGTTGCTCCTTCCGGAACAGGCTTTGGCTGGGACCCTATTTTTATGCCAGATGGTTTTGATAAAACTCTGGGCGATTTCTCTGCAGAAGAAAAGAATAAGATTAGTATGCGTAATGATGCTTTGATGAAATTAAAGAAACATTTACAAAATTAACATTTTTTGCAATTTTCCACCCAAAAAATTAAATAATCCAAAATTATTCTATTAAATATGCCCGCTACTTCTAGTCTTGACGCAAAAGATAAAGCTATTTTGTACTGCCTCGATCAAGATGCTAGGCAAGCCAATTCTATCATTGCCAAAAAAACAAGATTGTCAAAAGAAGTTGTTAATTACAGAATTAAAAGATTACAAGACCAAAAGATTATCAGAAGTTTTTATGCTATCATTGACAATTCTAAATTGGGTTACATGGTCTTCCGGGTTTTTATCAGATTTCAAGATGTTGACATTGACAAAGAGAAAGAGATCTTACGATATCTTAAAAAACTTAAATCTGTCGGCTGGGTAATTCTCTTAGAAGAAATGTACGACCTTGCAATATTAATCTGGGCCAAGAACGTTTTTGAATATAAAGAAATCTTTGACAAAATCTTAGAAAATTATGGTGGATATTTCCAAGACACTTTTGTAACCATCATAACTCAGATTCACCATTACATGAACAATTGTCTTTATGATCAAAATGATTTGTTTGAAAGAGTTATCGGAGGTAAAACTAAAACAATCACTTTAGATAATCTTGACATGCAAATTTTATGGTTTCTTTCCAAGAACGCCAGAGAACCGTTGTTAAACATGGCTAACAAACTTAAAGTTGCTCCAAACACAGTTAAACAAAGAATAAAAAATCTTAAAGAAAAGAAAGTTATTGTTGGCTTTAGACCAAAAATAGATATAGGGCAGTTAGGTTACCATAATTATAAAATCTTTCTCAAACTAACTGATGTTAATCCTAACGTCAGGCTAAGACTAAAAGAATATCTTAAGTTAAATAATAATGTAACTTATGTTACAGAAGCAATTGGTAGGGCAGACATAGAATTTGAAATTTTAGTTAGAAATAGTCAAGAGTTAAGAAGAAATCTTAAAGAATTAAGAAAAAACTTTGGCCAATTAATCAGGCATTACAGGACAGTTGTTGTTAATAAAGAATATATTGTAGATTATTTTCCTGAGGTTAAAACTTAACTCCGACTAATCGGGTCTTTCTTAGAAGTAAAATGTTTCATTCCCAAATACGGCCGAGTTGGTTTAGCTACCCTACTAACTGCTAAAACAGAATCTCCATGGTAAAAGAAATCATTTTCCCAGCCAAGATTCATCATCATCTGATTAAACTTATCTACGTCCAAAGTTCCGGAATCAATAACCAACACTGCTTGAGCATTATGATGAATTCCTTCATTTAATTCGTGATCTTCCCTAATCAAATAAAATGATTTCATTTTTTGTTCACTGTCATCAATCACGATTAAAGGTTCTTTAGAAAGCAAATGATCCGGATAAATTTGATATCCGTCGGCAATGCCTTTATTCAAAAAGTCAATTGAAGATGGTTGACAATAATAACTTAAATCCTTTCTAGAATCGCCTTCTGTAACTAATAGGTCTGGTTTATTTGCATCTTTTCTGGCTTTAATCATCCATCTTTCTTCAACCATTAAACTCTTCATCCAAGCAGAAATTCTAGTTAGCAAACTTTTATCATAATGAGGCCCAAACTCTCTAATTGCAAAAATGTCCCTTTCTCTAGCATACATCTCCCACATATTGGGTTGATTGAAAGGAGTACCACCAAACTTAGTAAACAATATTTGTCTATCCATTAAATCTCCCAGTTCTTTAAAATGTTGAGGAGAAAGTTTAGTTAAATCAATGTTTAATACTGAAGGTAACTCAGGGAGAGTATAAAGTCCCTCTTTAATACAATGCAGTAAAGCTAAATCTGTAACCTGTTCATTTTTATCTATTAACAACAACTCAGCATTACGTTGCTCTTTTTCTCTTAACTCTTTCACTAACAAACATTCTTTTCTAGCTAAACCACAACCCCCAGCAACGACTAATAAATCTTCTTCTAAATAATCATTATCTAATAAAAAATCTAAAAATTGTAAATATTTTTTATTCTCAAACTTTCTGTTAACAGCATCCTGGTAATTAATAAAAGCGTTATAAGTAGAGTAAAGATTAGATTGTAAAGGTCTTAAGTCCCAAACATGAGTAATGTCTGTATTATATTGAGATTTAAGTCTTTTTCTTAACGGAGATTTGATTTTTGTTGGACCTTGAGCAAGAATATTTTTTAGAATTGATTCATTCTCGCTTTTCCTTCTTGAATAAACGCTTAAACTTCTTAACATCGCTCCAAAATGCCGTTCATCTTCTTCGGAAAGATTTTTTTGTAAGAACTTATAATAAAGGTTCATAAAAATGGTTAAACTACCGATCCCCACATCTTCAAATATTTTCACGTTGGTTTTGAATTCGTTTGCTTTTTCTTCTCCCAAACTAAGAGCAATATCATGTTCTCTTTTCCTGATATAGGGTTCTGGATCGTCCAATTCTAAAAGATAAATTCTTTCACTGGTTTCTTCCATTTCACGAGCACGGCGATCTTTATCAATTGCGCGTAAACGCATCATTTCATTAAGTTGGTTAATTGACATTTCAGTGGTTAAATGGTCTTGTTTATTAATATCATCTAAGAACTGGTTTACTTCCTTATTGTTAAAAAAATGATAATGTTCAGAAATGGTCCTCATCAGTTCTGTTAAATGCTCGGGTTCGCTGGTAGTGTTAATTGCTTTGGAAATAAAATCAGTTAATAAAGGGGGAACATAATTTGGTAACTTTGCTAAAGCAGAAACAACTTCTGGATAAGTTCCATGAACAAACTTTCCACGAAACTGTTCCCATAACTGGTATGTTACCTCATTTCCTTTTTCAACCACACAACTTCTGTAAAGGTAAGCTGTTTCTGTTGCAATCTCTCCTAAATGAGAAAATTGTGGTGGGAAAATGGGATTCTTAAGTCTTCCATTGATTTCTGTGAGGAATGTTTGAACTTCTTCTGCATTGCCTTGTAGAGTTACGGCTTTAACAATTCCAGGTAATGAAGAACTAATGTCGTTAATTAAAGAAGAGGAATCATAACTGGTTTTTTGATCTTGGGCATCATGAACCCAAGATAAAAAAATGCTATAAGCCCAGTCAACACTGACTGCAAAATGTTCTTTTTGTCTTTCCAAACCAGACAATTCTATTGCCAGACTACCGACTTCAGCAAAATATTTTTCATGATCGCTTTCAGGAGGGTGAATCAAAGCATATTCTAGAATGTCCATTAATTTCCTGCTTGATTGTGGAGGAATTTTTGGGATTATCTTCAAGTATGGACCTAAAACTATTTCATCTAAACCTTCTTTTTCTTCCGGATAATTTCCGGGTTCGTTTTTAGATCTGGAGGTCATAGGACAATAAAGAAATTACTGTAGTCCAGTTAAAAGTAATAATTGTCTACGATGAAGCATGAGTTTGGTGAGGAAATTTATGTTTGGGATAAAGTGGAGGGGACTTTCTAATCCAAGTCCGAATTACAATTTGTTTTTCCAATTCTTTGTTAAGTTTTGATTTAATCATTTTTCCGTAAAATTTATATATTTCTTGAATATTTTAACCTCAACCTTTAGCGAGGTTTTGTTAGGGGGAGAAACTTGTTTCTCCTTTCTAACTCTTTCTCACTATTTCTCGGCACTGTCAAGTTTAATGGCAAAACAATAAAACCAACATGCACGGCGCCCGAGATTTTGTGATATCCTTCACAAAATGCGCCTCCATTGGCAATGTTGGTTTTACAATATCAGATAACTTAACAGTACTCTATTTCTCAACTGCAAAAGAAGTGAATAGTATTACCACCCCTTTTACCCCTATTTTTGTATAACTATGTCTTATAGACAGTTAATAGTAAAAGAAGAATATAAACTCTTTGACCAATATTTTTATCAAAAAGCTGAAATTGAGAGATTTGTGGCAAAATAGTAAACTAAACCTTAAACCCAACAAACTTCTTCTCTTCCTTAACTCGACCATATAAATCAATAACTGCAACCAAATCTTTATCTCTAATCATTAGTTCCTCTTTAGACATTGGTTTACCGGCAGCAGCAGATTGCATGAAATATTGAATCTGGTTAAGTGATGCTTGCTTCAAAACGTCAGCAATGTCTGCACCAGTCATTCTGCAAGCATACATCATTTCAGACAATTTAGAATGATCATTAATTTCATATATTTCTCTATCAGCTTTACGTTCTTTCATTTTCATTTGTTTAAGAAAAATATCTTCTACACCAGACAAATTTGGTTTAGGAATTTCAACAATGTAATCAAACCTACCTGCACGTAACAAAGCATCATCAATTTTTTCTAAATAATTAGTAGCGGCAACAAAGATTAACCCCTCATTACTACCCATCCCGTCCATTGTTCTTAGCCAAACGTTAACACATCTGTCAACAACTTCATGGCCATTATGGCTTCCTTTCTTTCTGAACATTTGTTCCGCTTCATCTACAAACAACATTACCTTTCTATCGGTTTGATGATACTTCTTTCTGGCAGAATCAATCGCAGCTTCCAAATTTTGTTCTGCTTCACCAACATACTTACTGATGATTAAACTTAATGGCAATTCTAAAAACCAACAACCAAGTTCGTTGGACATCGCTTTAGCGACCATCGTTTTTCCTGTTCCGGGAGGGCCATACATCAACAAACCTTTCGGCGGATCAATTCCATAAGAAGAATAAGCATAAGGACAATCGATTCCATACTCGAAATGTTTAATCTTTTCCAAAACTGAATCCAAACCGCCAATATCTGCATAAGAAGTTTCTTCTTGACTCAAAGCAATTTTTAATGAAGAAGAAGGATTAGATAACTGTTGAATTTGTTTTTGGTAC
>CAZIMI010000080.1:0-6391 GCA_964540325.1 uncultured Methanosarcinales archaeon
CGAAATTACACCACACCAATTATATCTTAAATTTCTTTATGAATATCTTAAAGAAAAGATTAATTTGGATCAAGATGAGTTATTTAGAGAATTTTTACCCGAGAATTTCATGGATTTAGAATATCAAAAGGATGCTGTTAGAGATGCAAAGATGAAATTAGAGGAATATGGTGGAGTTTTCGTTTCTGATGTTGTTGGTTTAGGGAAAACATTTATTTCTGCAATGTTAGCACAGCAATTAGATGGTGGAACTTTAGTAATTGCGCCACCGGTTTTACTTGATAAAACAAATCCTGGTTCATGGCCTAATGTTTTCTTTGATTTTGGTGTGAGAAGAGCTGAATTTGAATCATTAGGAAAATTGGATAAGATTATCAAAAATGGTACAGATAAATATACAAATATATTTATTGATGAAGCTCATAGATTTAGAACAGAAAATACACAAATGTATGAAAAGTTGTTTGAAATTTGTAGAGGAAAAAGAGTTATCTTGGTTTCGGCAACTCCATTAAATAACACGCCACTAGATATTCTAAGCCAAATTAAATTATTTCAAAATGCTCATAAATCTACATTACCCAATCCTAAAGTAAGAGATTTAGAAAAATATTTCAAAAAATTACAAAATAATCTGAAAGGTTTAGATCGTCAGAATGATAAAGAAGAGTATCTTAAGATTGTTCAAAAAAATGCAGAAGAAATAAGAGAGAATGTTCTGCAATATTTGATGGTGAGAAGAACCAGAAATAGTATTAAGAAATATTATGGTCAAGATTTGAAGAAGCAAAAATTAAAATTTCCAGAAGTAGATGACCCTAAGCCAGTTGTGTATCATTTTGATAAAGAGTTGGATAAAATTTTCAATAAAACAATAGAATTAATCATTAAGGAATTTAAATATGCAAGATATACGCCATTACTATATTTAAAAGAAGACATTTCTCAGCCAGAAGAAATTTCCCAGAAGAACATGGGGAAATTTATGAGAATCTTATTACTTAAGAGATTAGAAAGTAGTTTCTTTGCATTTAAGCAATCTATTGACAGATTTATTTATTCATATAAGCGATTTATTGAAGAATACAATAAAGGTCGTGTCTTCTTAAGTAAGAAACATATTAACAAAGTGTTTGATTTTTTAGATAATGATGACCAAGAAGCAATTCAGAATCTTATTGAAAAAGAAAAAGCACATGAATTTCCATCTAAGAACTTTAAACCAGAATTTATTAAAGAATTGGAGAGTGATTTTAAGATTCTACAAGATATTCAATCAATGTGGAAAGATGTCAATAAAGATCCAAAACTAGATGAGTTTGCTAGAATTCTGTCCGAAGATAAAATTTTAAAAAAACATAAGATACTTGTTTTTACAGAATCAAAAGAAACAGCTGAATATTTAGAAGCAAAACTTAATCCTAAATTTGATAATAAAGTGATGGCTTTTTCTAGTAAGTCTTCAGAATCTGCAAGAAGTCAAATAATTGAAAATTATGATGCAAATTGTCCTAAGAAAAAACAGAAAGATGATATTAAAATATTAATATCAACCGACATTTTATCTGAAGGAGTTAGCTTACATCGTTCTAATGTTGTTATAAATTATGACATTCCCTGGAATCCTGTTCGGATGATGCAAAGAGTTGGTCGTGTAAATAGGGTAAGTAAGAACCCGCCATTTGATACTATTTACACTTATAATTTCTTTCCAGCTGGACCAATCAATAAAAATATTAGCTTGAAAGAAGCTGCTGAATCAAAGATTGCTGCTTTTATTGAAATGCTTGGAAATGATGCAAAATTACTTACTGATGAGGATGTTAAATCTCACGATTTATTTGCAAAATTAACTTCTAAAAAAATAATCACTGGTGAAGATGAAGAAGATAACCCTGAATTAAAATATCTTATCTTTTTAAGAGATCTTAGGGATAATCAAAAAGATTTATTTGAAAAAATTAAAAGATTACCTAAAAAATCCCGAAGTGCTAGAAAGCATCAAGAAAAACATGATTCAGTTATAACATTCTTTAGAAAAGGAAAATTAAGAAAAATCTTTATGAATAAAGGGGCGAATATAGAAGAAGTAGATTTCTTTAATGCTGCTGAAATTCTTGAAGCAGATAAGAAAACCAAAAGAGAAAAGCTAAATCCTGAGTTCTATAAGCATCTTGAAGAAAATAAAAAAGAATTTAATGCCGTGTTTATGGAAGAGGGAGAAGAATTAAAAGGTTCTAGGGGAAGAAGTCACGAAGCTAATCTTATTAAAACAATAAAAGCAATAATCAAGTCAACAGAGTTCACGGATGATGATGAAGATTTCTTACACGATATCCTCAAATTATTGAAAGAAGGTGGGATTGCTAAGCATACCATGAAGAGAATCTTAAAAGAAATTAAAAATGAAGATAATCCTCTTAAGATTTTAATGAAAATAAAAACGGGGATTCCCTCTAGTGTTTTTCAGGGAACATTTGTTAAAAATGCGGCTGATACTTCAGGACCAAAAGAGGTAATATTGTCAGAATATTTAATTGGGAATTAAAGATGGATAAAAATAGCGCAGTAAAATTACTTAATGAAACATTCAATAAAGATTTTGATGTAAATAGGTATTTAACATTAATTAAAGAATTATTTAATAATTTTAATGTACGAGAATATAGCTCAATCATTTGGAAAGAATATCAACATTATATTGAAAATTATAAGTCGTTTGGAACTTATATTGATTCTAAAAAAAAAGTTGTTGATGTTCTCGTTGTTAAATTAAAAAAAACAAGTTCTAGAGATAGAGCTAGAACTATGCAGAGAAATTTTATTGCTAAATATTTAGGTAATGCAGAAAAAGATGCAGCATTAGTTGCTTTTTATGGAGATGATGAAGATTGGCGTTTTTCTTTTGTAAAGATGGAGTATAATCTTGTTAAAGATGAAACCGGCAAGGTTAAAGTTGCTAAAGAACTTACTCCTGCCAAAAGATACTCTTTTTTAGTTGGTGTTAATGAACCAAATCATACTGCACAACAACAACTTTATCCATTATTAAAAGAAGAGGATGTAAATCCCACTTTAGAACAAATTGAACATGCGTTTAGTATTGAAAGGGTAACTAAAGAATTCTTTGATAAGTATAAAGGTTTATTCTTAAGATTAAAGGAATCTTTAGAGAAAGTTGTAGAAAAGGATAGCTTAATTAAAAAAGAATTTGAAACAAAGAATATTTCTGTTGTTGACTTTTCTAAAAAATTGTTAGGTCAGATTGTCTTCATATATTTTTTACAAAAAAAAGGCTGGTTAGGTGTTGAAAGAGGAGAAAAATGGGGAACTGGTCCGAAGAATTTCATGAGAGCATTATTAGGAGATAAAGAAAATAAGCCATTAATTAAATATAAAAATTTCTTTAATGAAATTTTAGAACCTCTTTTTTATGATGCTTTAGCAAATTCCAGAGAAGGAGACGATGGATACCACACTCACTTTAAATGTAAAATTCCATTTTTAAATGGTGGTTTATTTGAACCAATGAATGATTATGATTGGGTTAAAACAAACATTATACTAGATAACCACATTTTTGAGGATATTTTTAACACATTTGATGAATTTAACTTCACCGTTAAAGAAGATGAACCACTAGAAAAAGAGGTTGCAGTAGATCCCGAAATGCTTGGAAAAGTATTTGAGAATCTATTGGATGTTATTGATAGAAAATCTAAAGGTGCTTTCTATACTCCTCGTGAGATTGTTCATTATATGTGTCAGCAATCTTTAATTAATTATTTAGAAACTAATTCTGATGTTACTAGAGAAGATATTGAGAAATTTATCCAATTAGGCGATTTTTCTACTTCAAATGATGAAAGAGTGTTAGAAGATATTAAATCAAAACAAGATAAACTCAAAAAAGGAATAATTAATGCTTCAACATTTGACACAGAAGTCAAACAACTGATTGAAAAATTAAGTTTACCTAAATCTATCATTGAAAATAAAGAAAAAATTGATGATTTATTGAAAGAAATTAAAGTTGTTGACCCTGCTGTTGGTTCTGGAGCATTCCCTGTTGGAATGCTCAATGAAATTGTTAAGGCTAGAGCAACTTTATCAATTTTCTTAGTTAAACAAAGAAATGATTACGATTTAAAGAGGGAAATTATTGAAAACTGTTTGTATGGTGTAGATATTGATAGCTCAGCAGTTGATATTACAAAATTACGGTTCTGGTTATCTCTAATTGTAGATGAGTTAGACATGAAGAATATTAAGCCACTTCCTAACTTAGATCATAAAATCATGTGTGGGAATTCTTTATTAGAGGAGTTTGAGGGAAAGAAACTCTTTGATGAGAAATTGTTAGGAGAAGTTAAAAAAAGAGATTTTGGTAAAGAATTGAAAGAAATTAGTGAAAAAGAAAGAGAATTATATAATGATCAAAATAAAGAAAATTTTGAAAGTGAATTGAAGAAACTAGAAAGAAAAAGGAAGAAAATTCAAAATGAAGCAATGAAAGATAGAACTTCTTCTCAAGCAACTTTAAGTGATTCTATTTCTTTGCGAATAAAAGAATCTCAAAGAAAATTAAATGAATTGAAAAGATTACAAAAGAAATTCTTTAATGAAGAGAATAAAAAATTAAAGAAAGAACATAGAGAAAGAATTGATGAATTAGAATGGGAATTGGTTGAAGAAACCCTGAAAGAAGAGGGTAACGAAGAAGCGATTGAGAAGTTGCAAGAGTACAAGAAGAATAAATCAAAGCCGTTCTTTTTATGGAAGTTGTATTTTGCAGAAGTTTATCAGAGAGAAAATCCTGGATTTGATGTTGTTATTGCTAATCCGCCGTATGTAAATATTTTTAACATTAAAGATGATGATTATAGAAACTATTTGACAAGTAATTTTGAAGTTGCGAAAAATAAAACAGACTTATATGCTTTTTTTGTTGAGAAGGGTGTTTCATTATTAAGAGAAAAAGGAGATCTTGCTTTTATTATGTCTAATAGTTGGTTGGGCACTTCTAGTTTCTCTAAATTTAGGGAGTTTTTAGTCAACCAGACCAATGTTACGCAGTTGATAAAGTGTCCACCGGGAGTTTTTGAAGAAGCAACCGTTACTGTAATTATCTTATTACTTTCTAAAGAAAAAGTTTCTAACACCGCTATTGAGCTTCTTGAAATGCAAAAATTAAAATTCAATAAAATTAAACATAGTTTGGACTATGATTTTATTAGAAATCAATCATCCTATGGTTTTACATTTGATAAACAAATTAAGATTAACATTGATTATAATAATCTAGGAGATATAGCAAAGTTTTCATTAGGTGTAAAAACAAGTGATGATAAAAGATTTGTTTTAGATTCTAAGAAGGATAATGATACATATAAAATGCTTAAAGGTAAAGATGTTTCTAGATATGGGTCTAAATTTTGTAATAGGTGGCTATGGTATAAACCTAAGTTAATGATGGAAAAGAAAGGAGCTGGACCAAGAAAATTAGAACTTTTCTTAAGACCTAAGATATTAATTAAAGATGTTGCAGTACAGATTGAAGCAACTTTTGATGAGAATAAGTATCTAACTACTGATACTTTAACAATTCTGTATGATGTTGGAGAATACCAATTTAAATTTATTCTAGCAATTTTAAATTCAAGATTTATTAATTATTGGTTTAAAATGAATTTTCCAGCTGGTCTTCACATAAAAATAAATCAACTTAAAAATATTCCCGTACCTAAATTAAAAGATTTGAACCAAAAACCATTCATCCAATTAGTAGATCAAATCCTCTCAATAACCAAAGAAGACGATTATTTAGACAATCCAGATAAACAAGCTAAAGTAAAGCGTTTAGAAAAAGAAATTGATCAATTGGTTTACAAGCTTTATGATTTAACTTCAGAAGAGATTAAGATTGTTGAAGGAGTTAAATAATGGTTGGCGAAGATAAAAAAAGAGAAGAAGCACTTTATGAAGAATCAAATTTTATACAACTTATAGATCTTATTCTGGGTTCATTTACTCAAAATATATATTTTTTATCTAACGATAGCTTGAAAAAAGAATTAGCAATGATTGTCAGACCTCTTGTTACACGACTAATAAAGAACCCTAACAATCGGAATAGTAGTTATCATTATTGTGGTAATCAAAAAATTTCATTTTACCCTAAATTTCTTCTTCCAGATAGTAAAGAAAAAGTAAGGACTCTTAAAGGAAATATAATTGAGGAGCATAAGAAAGGACAATTTCATACTGATATGAGTTTAGAGATGCCTGTATATGACAAAAAACAAAATAGTTTACTTCAGTTTGTTTAGTTCAAAGTTTTCTCGCCCCCTCTCTTAAATTAAATTCTGCGTAGCAGTCTATATGTCTGAAA
>CAZIMI010000081.1:0-6345 GCA_964540325.1 uncultured Methanosarcinales archaeon
TGTCTTGTGCATCTTTTAAATCTAAACTGTCTTCTGGAATATATAAGTCGTTTCCAATTTCTGTGTTCATATCGGCACTATACACATCATTAATTTGGGTATCTATTCCAACATCAGACGATTCTTGTTTTGCATCTTTGCCAACATTGTAATTGTATGTGTTATTGGTGTCTCCACATCCAGGAGCGATTGCCATAATTGCTGTTACCATTCCAGAAGCCAATATATTTCTTAAGTAATTTACCATTTTTGTTTAACCCTCGTAATTTTAATTTGTTTTTGCTACTTTCCAATAGTGCTGGTATTTAAATCTTTCGTTTGATTTGTTACTTTCAAGTAGCTGCTACCGAAAAATTTATAAAAGAAGTTCTACTAATCGGTAGTAATTAAATTGATTGGGGGAAAATTACAATGATAACAAAAAAAATACAGTCTTTATTTGTTGTTTTAATTTTATTAGTTTCAATTGGTTCGTTTGTTTTAGCTGATGATGAGCAAGAAGCAATTTTAACTTATAAGTTAAGCGAATTAAAGATTTCTAGTGAATTGTTAAATGAAGACGTTGAGATTTTATTTGCTCAATATGAAGCCGTTGGTGCTACTGAAGAAGTTCTTCATGGATTATATAATTTAGAACTTTCTTTATCAGGAGAAATTTTGGTATTAGAAAAATCTATTACTTTAGCTGAAGAATTAGGTTTAAGTGAATTACTTGCAGATTTTGAAGAAGTGAAAACTGTTGATGTTGATAATTATAATGGAGTTGTTGCTATTTTAGATGAACACGATGTAGATCGTGACGGAATAGAAAAAGCAAAGGATAATTGCCCTTTGACTGCTAATCCTGACCAAGAAGATACTGATCATGATGGTGTCGGCGATGTTTGTGACAATTGTTTAGAAACAGTAAATTCTAATCAGGCTGATTTTGATAATGATGGTGTTGGTGACGTTTGTGACAATTGTATAATTTCTTTTAACTCTCACCAAGAAGATGTTGATGAAGATGGACAAGGAAATGTTTGTGACGTTGATTTTCCTGATGTCTCTAATGTTTTTGAAGATACTGATAGGGATGGAATTTCTGATGAAGATGACAATTGTCCTTTAGCTGCAAATCCTGGCCAAGAAGATCTTGATGGAGATGGTATTGGCGATGTTTGTGATATTGCTGATATCCCTAGAAATTTTGACGATACTGATGGAGATCGAATTCTTGATGTAGATGATAACTGTCCGCTTCACGTTAATCCTGGTCAAGAAGATTTTGATCGTGATGGTGTAGGAGATGTTTGTGATAGGGATTACGTTCCAGAAGATTCTGAAGATCCAACTCCTGTAGATACTGATGGAGATAGGATTCTTGATGTAGATGATAACTGTCCTTTTGCTGTTAATCCTGGTCAAGAAGATGTTGATGAAGATGGTACCGGCAATGTTTGCGATAGGGATTACAGTGATGATGAGGGTAATGGTGACGATGGAAATGACGATGAAAATCAGTGTAATGATGGAATTGACAATGATAATGATGGCTTAATTGATTATTATCCGGTTGTAGAAGATTCTCTTGCTGAAAATGAAGAAAAGGGTTTTAGTTTCCTTGACAACACTGTTTCTCTAAAAGCAACCGCAATTGCTGACAATGGAGAAGTGTTTTTCACTCTTAACGGAGAAGAATTTTTCTTAGCTGAGTCTGAGTCTTACGAATATAAACAAGGAGAGGAAGTTCTTTTTACTTTAGCAGCAACTAAAGTTTTAGTTAACTCTGACGGAACTGATTTGGTGATGTTTACAATCACTAATCCTTTAGCAGACCCAGGCTGTTCATCCACTGAAGATAACGATGAAACAAATACTGGCGAAGATCTTCCCGGTAATGAAGATTCAGATGCTGACGGAGTTCTAAATAGCGAAGATAATTGTCCTTTAGCAGCTAACCCTAACCAGGTAGACACTGATGGTGACGGATTAGGAGATGCTTGTGATGAAAGTAGTGGAAGTACAGATCCAACTCCGGGCAGTGATGGAAATACTGCAGACGAAGCTGAGTATGAAGAATACAAAGATGAGTTTGAGGGTTATGAAGACGACTTCACCTATTTTGAGAAAAAGTATGAGAAAGCTGTAAAAGATGATGACGAAGACGACATTGAGAAGTATGAAAAGAAGTTGGAAGATCTTGAAGACGATTTGAAAGATCTTGAAGACGATGTTGAAGATATGATTGACAAGCTTGAAGATGAAGACGAAAAAGATGAAAGTCTTTTAGATGATTTATCAGAACTTGAAGATGACATCATAGATCTAAGAGGAGACATTGACAAAGTTCTTAATGGAGAAGATAATAGTGAACAGTATAATACTTTACTGGACAACTATATTCCACAGCAAACAGGTGGTTCTAGTGTAGAAATTCAACCTTTAGATTTTACAGGTTTTAATACTGGTGTACAAGAACCGGTTTCTGGAGGAACTGATTTTAGAACTATTGTTTGGATTGTAGCAGGAATCGTTATCTTGTTAGCAGTAATCTTGTTTTTACTGGCTTTGTTGTTAAAGTAAAACCTTTTTATTTTTTTACTTTTTTTATCTTTCTTTTTTCTTACAAAACGTCTTCGATTGGTTTCTTGCCTTTAAGTTTCTTAGCAACTTCATTTGCTTGTTTCTGTAAATCAACGCCAAGATCCTTTAATTCTTTGATATGCATTTGCATTAGCTGTTCAACTATTTGCAGAATTCGCATTAACTCTTCACGTTCTTTAGCTAAAGTAGCTAAGCTACCTTTATGAAAACCAACTTGTTCGTCTTTAGATTCTTTTTTTGCCATGAGTTTAGAATAAATGGGGTTTTATATTAAGGTTTTGGTCATGTTGACTGGAAAAGAATAAATTTGTGTTCCTGGAACAACTCCGGGATTATCTTGCCAATGCTCTTTGATATGTTCTAAATATTTCTGACTAGCTTCTGGATAGTAACTTTTAATAATTGCTTGCCATTCTTCTGTTTCTCTGGCATATAAGATGGATTTTTTAATTCTTTCTTCAATGGCCCTACTAAGGTTTCTAACCGCTGGTTTTTCTTTTAATCCTTGTTCATCATTAATTCCTTCCTGTATAAGTACTTCTTCCCCTTCCATGTCTACTACGAAAGCGTCAAGTTGACTCCCCGCAACAGATAATCCTCTATTCCATGTATGAAATCTATAAAGCTCTCCATTATCATTGTACAAATTTAATCTTAAATTGTAGCCTGACGTTTGTAATTCTATTGGTACTTTTTTTACTCTAAATAAGTTTGGAAGAGAAAGATTTCCTTTAGCAACATAAATGCCAGAACATTTTGATGTTATTTCGTATCCTGGAATGACATTATCCCATTTGGACTCTTCAATTTCTTTTTGAGGAGTTAATTTTGGATCAACCATAACTATGACTTCTTCTACTAAGTCTGTTAATTTAAAAGCAGTTATTCTTTCTACTATTTTTTCTACTTCTTCTAAATGTTTTTTTACCATAATTATTAAATTTAGTGAACATATATAAAAGCTTTTCTTTATTAATCATTGTAAAGTAGTTCTTAACAAACAACACAATCTTTATATATAATCCATAAATTTAAAGACAAAGATGAAGAAAGCTATTCAGAACATCTATGAGCATAAGTACAAAACACTTCTAATTATACCTTTCATTATTTTAGTCTTAGCTGTACTACAAATAGGTATTCAGACAGCTATTACTGGAGACTTTGTAAATAAAGGAATTACACTTAGAGGCGGTTCAACAATTACTATTGATAAAACAGAAATAGTTAATATCGAAGAATTAAGTTCTTTTTTACAAAATAAATTTCCAAAAGCAGATATCAATGTAAGAACAATAAGTTCTGCGGGACAGATAATAAGTATTGCTGTAGATTCTGATGCCCAGGAAAATGAAGAGATTAATGCTTTAACGAAAACAATCGCTGAGCAGTACAAATTAAGTAAAGACGATTATAGTATTGAAGTGATGGGTTCTGCTTTGGGAGAGAGTTTTTTTAAGCAAACGTTTATTGCTTTGCTTATTGCTTTTTTATTAATGGGTTTAGTGGTTTTATTATATTTCAGGACAATCATTCCTAGTTTAGCAGTAATCTTGGCTGCTTTCTCAGACATTGTAGTTACTTTGGCTATCTTTAATTTGACGGGAATAAAATTAAGTACGGCAGGCATTGCCGCTTTCTTAATGTTAATTGGTTATTCTGTTGATACAGATATCCTTCTTAGTACAAGATTATTGAAAAGAAAAGAAGGCACCATAATGGATCGTGTTTACGGAGCAATGAAAACAGGTTTAACAATGAGCACTACTACTTTAGTAGCGATTGGCGTTGCTTTAATATTTGTTGGGAGTGAAGTAGTCAAACAAATTATGATTATCTTGTTTATTGGTTTACTAGTAGACTTAGTTATGACTTGGATTCAAAATGTAGGGGTTTTGCGTTTGTACCTAGAGAAGAAGAAAAAATAACAAAAGAAAATGAAACAAAAACTCAAAAAGATATTCCTGAACTGGAGAGTTCTTCTCCTGATAATTTTCTTAGTTTTTGCAGTTGTTTCTATTCATCCAAAAGTTTTTGGGAACGATGGAGTTACAATTAGAAGTGTTGCTCAGAATTCTTCTGCAGAGTTGGCAGGGATACAAAATCCTTCTCCAAAATTAACCCCTTTAGCTAAAGAAAAAATTATTTCTTTGAATGGTGAAAAGGTAAGTACCGCAAATGATTTTTATCAGTTAACAACAGATTTGAAAGATAATAGGTCTGTGATGTTGGAAACCAATCAAGGTTTTTATAATTTGAAAACAAAGAGAGATGATTTTGGAGAAATTGATTTAGGATTAAAGATTTATCAAGCACCAACTTCTAACATTAGAAAAGGTTTAGATTTAGAGGGAGGAACGAGGGTCTTATTAAAACCGGCAGAACCAGTTTCGCAGGATAATTTAGAGATTACGATTGAAAACTTAAAAGAAAGATTAAATGTTTATGGTTTAAGTGATGTTGTTGTTAGGGCAGCTTCAGATTTAGCGGGAGAAGATTTTATTTTAATTGAGATTGCCGGTGTTACTGAAGATGAAGTTAGGGAACTTTTAGCTCAGCAGGGTAAGTTTGAAGCTAAGATTGGTAATGAAACAGTTTTCTTCGGCGGTAAAAAAGATATCACTTATGTTTGTCGATCAGCAGATTGTTCAGGAATAGATCCTCGAAGAGGTTGTTCTAAAACTTCTAATGGTGGTTATGCTTGTAGTTTCTTTTTTGGAATTACTTTAAGCGAAGATGCAGCGGAAAGACAGGCAGAGTTAACGGACAAATTGACTGTTATTACAGAAGAGGGCGGCAATTATCTTAGTGATGATATCATTTTATATCTTGACGATAAAGAAGTTGATCGTTTAAAGATTGGGGCAGATCTTAAAGGAAGAGCAACAACAAACATTCAGATTTCTGGTTCTGGAGCAGGTCCAACACAGGCTGAGGGAGTCACAGATGCTTTAAAGAACATGAAAAGGTTACAAACATTATTACTGGTAGCTTACCTGTTAAGTTAAATGTTGTAAAAATGGATACAATCAGTCCTTCTTTAGGAAAAGAGTTTTTGAATAATATTGTTCTGGTTGGTTTATTGGTGATTTTGTCAGTAATTGTAGTTGTCTTAGTCCGTTATAGAAAAATAAAAGTGGTTGTGCCAATGATTTTAACAATAATTTCCGAGATGGTACTTATTTTGGGTTTTGCATCTTTAGTTGGCTGGAATTTAGATTTAGCAGCGATTGCTGGTATTATTATTGTTGCTGGTACGGGCGTTGATCACCTTATTATTATTACCGACGAAACACTAAAAGGGGAAGTAATCTCAGACTGGAAAAGAAGGATTAAAAACGCGATGTTTATTGTAATGGGTGCTTATCTGACAACTTGTGCAGGAATGTTACCTTTATGGTTTGCTGGCGCAGGATTGTTGAAAGGTTTTGCTTTTACTACAATTGTAGGTATTTCTTTTGGTGTACTTGTAGCTAGGCCTGCTTACGCAGCAACAATTGAGAATCTGTTGAAAGAATAATCATTCTATAGTTTCGGCTTCATCCGGAATAGAATAAATTTGTATACTGCGTGCCGGCGCATAAAATTAGAAAACTATCTAATTTTAGCGCTAAAAACAAATCTTTGTTTGTTTTTATGCGCGTGGATTTTGTGAGCAGCGCCAAAGGAGGCACATTTTTATGAGTTTACGAATAAAAATCTCGGGTGCCGTGCCCTGCTCACAAAATGTAACAGAAAACAAAGATTTTCTGGAACATC
>CAZIMI010000082.1:0-6160 GCA_964540325.1 uncultured Methanosarcinales archaeon
CTTTAAATCAATAACATCTTCATCAGTAAGTTTGCGAGAATTAGATTTCTTTCTTACGGTTTTCCTCTTCTTTTTCATCTTAAGAAATATAAAATTACTTTTTCCTTTTTTTCTTAACTACTTTTTTCTTCTTAACTGGTTTCTTTTTCTTGGAAGGAAATGTTCCACTTCTGTACCGGATTTTACTGACTTTTTCCAAATCTGCTAGAATATCAGATGCAATAAAACTGTAACCTTTTTTCTTTTTCAATAATTGATCTCCAACCCAGCCATTAACGTACGAACCGGCAACTGCACTTTTGAAAAGGTCTTTTGTTTTCGCTAAAAAACCGACTACTAACCCAGCCAAAATATCTCCTGTTCCGGCTTTAGTCATCCCTTGATTTCCAGTACGATTGTAAGCTACTTTATTTCTGGAAATAATTATGTCGGTTGCGCCTTTAACTAAAAGAACGTTGTTATTTTGTAAGAAATATCTTAAGTTGCCCTGTAAAATTTCCGCTTTCTCTTTAGCATTGGCAGCTTTTAATTTAGGTAAAAGAAATTCTTTCCCACTGTTAACTAAAAGCATTTCTAACTCAGATTCATGTGGGGTAAGGATAGAATTGTTAAAATCTTTAAATGACATTGATTTCAATGCATCCGCGTCAACAACTTTTAATTTTACTGATTTCCTGATGAAATATTGACAAAACTTATCTGCTTTTCTGGTAATTCCGTTACCTAAACAGATTGCATCAAACCTGTCTGCATACTTGACCATTTCTTTTGCATTTTTAATGTTAAAATTTGCACCTTTAATCTTATGGGTGATTAGGTCTGGAGAAATTCTGTTAACTGTCCAGGCAACTTTTTCTGGAGCAGCAATCGTAACTGAATCGCAGCCAGATCTTAAAGAAGCCAGACCTGCTAAAGCAACTGCTCCTGCATATTCTTCTGAACCGCCGATGATTAAAGCAAAACCATTTTCTCCTTTATGGGAGGTTTTTTTCCGGTCCATTAACTTTTTTATTTGATTTATGTTCATTTTTTATAAATGGCTTAATTTTTTTATTATACTATTTATAAAGTAGGCTTGTTTTTGAGGTTTATTAATCTTTGTAATTATTGTGGGGTAGGGAATAGGGTCTATTGTGCTTTTTATGATTATAATGAATTCGAAAACAACAACAATGACTGGAGTCTTCCTTCGCTTTGCTCAGTCGTCGTTCGGCACTCCGGAGGAGCCACCCCTCGCCTCACCTCCGTCATTATTGTTTTCTCATTATTTTACTTTAAATGTATTACAAAGCTACCCTTGCCAATGGAGGCATAGCGCCGTGCAGGGTGGTTTTGTAAGAAATATTTAATTTATCTTTCCACAACAATTATAAACCATTTTGAAATCAAGATTATATGAAAGAATATGCTGTTGATGTTAATTGGTCAGACTTAGAAGCAGATTTTATTTCTGAAGAAGATTATGTTAAGGCGCATAAAAGTTTAGTTATTGCTTGCCATGATGTTCTGATCAATTATAATGGCGGGACTCTTTTAATTGTTCGTGATAACCAGCCGGCAAAAGATTTATTGTGGCCGATTGGTGGTCGTGTATTGAGGGGGGTTCCCACAGAAGAATCTTTGAGAAAGAAAGTTAAATCTGAATGCAATTTAGAATTAGAGAATATTAAATATTTAGGAACTGCCAGAGCAATATTTAATACTGAACCTTTCGGACATAGTAAAGGAACAGACTGTTTTGTCTTAATGTATTCTGCTGATGGTATTGGCGAATTAAAATTAGATAATTTACATAAAGATCCGATGATTGTAACTAAAGAAATGTATACTGAAGAATTCCGGTCAGGGCTGCATCCTTATATCAGAGATTTTATGGACAAGATATATACTCCAGAATAATAGTCTTTTTAAACCCTTCTTTATTTTTGCTACTCTATGGTTAAAAAAACAGCGTCTTTAGTAGCTTTACTTGTTGGTTTATCAACCCCAGCTTTAGCTAGGGACAAGTATGATCAAGCTTTTGGTGTGTGTGAGAAAAGACCATATCAAGTAGGATTAGGATTGCATCTTGCTCATATTCCGGAAAGTTCTGGCACAACAGAATTTCTTGCTGAAGATCGAGAAATGTTTAACAAAAGTATGCCTGTTGGAGATGATCATAAAGCTTTTGGCAAATTTTTACAGGTTGGTAATATTAAACCTTCTATTGAAGTTAACGGTTCTGTAGATTTCTTTGAACTGTTTGACGTTAATCTCTTACCTAAAGACGGTTTGAAGTTAGGACCATATGTTGGTTTCGGTAGTTCTCATATTTTTGGTGATCAGGTTAGCAAGAAAACTTTCGATGCTGAGATTGAACATGCTTTATTGTCTAAACCCGTGCAATTAGGAGATACGCCTACTGAATGGACCCAACATTTGGATTATCTGGTTCAGTTTGGTGCAGATCTGGCTTACAAAGTTCATGATTTAAGTTTTATAGATTTTAAGCTTGGGGTAAAATGCGGCGCTTTTTATATTAAAAGTAGTTCTACTTTAGATATCTTTGTAGATTCTGAAGGACCTTTTACCGGAGATCTGTTTAACGGTCAACAGTTAACTTTGGAATGGCCAGAAATGAACACTGTTGCTGACACTTACAGAAGTATTATCACAGAAGCAGTAAGTAAAGGTTGGGGTGGTGAAGTATTCCCGTATGTTTCTGTAGAATCTAAGTTTGGGGATTTTGGGGTTGAATTGAAAGTGGGTTATGAGTTCCAGTTTCAACCGGAGTTAGAGATTTCTAAGAAAAGCAGTTACGATCCTGAACGTGTTAATCTTAAAGGCGAAGTTACTGGTAAAGTTGAGGAGAGTGTTACTGATATTAACAACGATACTCAGGGAATTGCTGGGACGTTGTTATTGAATTTTTACTTATGATTTTACTCAACCGTAACTGAAACAAACTCTTTTAAACTTTTTTTTACTTTTTTTCCATAATTAGTGGGTTTTCCGTTACTATCTAATATTCCAAGTTCTTTTAACTTACCAATTAACATATTGGACGTTTTTGTATTGTGTAATAAAAATCTAGCACACCCGGTATTGCCTAATCTTTCTTGTAAGATTTTTCTTCTTTTGTTGTATTTTCTGATTTGGGATTTGAATGTTATTGTCATAAGAACTACATTTGGACAATATATTTAAATCTTTCTAAGCGGATAGAAAATAGAAAGATTACGGGGTTTGTCTACTCAACACAAACCGCCTTCGCAAGGTTTCTTGGATGATCAACATCATTGCCCCTTAAATCAGCAATATGGTAAGCAAACAGTTGTAAAGGAATCGCTGCAATGATCGGATAAAGAATTTCTTCTACTTTCGGAATGTAAATTATATCGTTGGAAATAGATTTAATTTTTTCGTCGTTTTCTGTAGCTATCGTAATAATCTTTCCAGATCTGGCTTTAATTTCTTCAATGTTAGAAAAAGTTTTTTCGTAAACGGAATTTCTGGGGCAGATAGCAATAGTAGGCATTTCTTCTGAGACTAAAGCAATTGGTCCGTGTTTCAATTCTCCTGCTGGATATGCCTCAGCATGGATGTAAGATATTTCTTTCAATTTCAAAGCGCCTTCTAAAGCTAATGGAAAGTTAAGATTTCTGCCGATGTATAAGAAATTTAAAGAGTGATAATATTTTTCTGCTAAAGTTCTGATACTTTCATTTAGTTTCAATACACTTTTAACTTTATCTAACAAACCGTCAACAACAAACTCTTTTTCTGCCAAATGATAAGCCAATTTGTATAAAGTAATCAGTTGTGAAGTGAATGCTTTTGTACTGGCAACTCCGATTTCCGGACCCGCTCTCGTGTAGATAACATCATCTACTTCCCTGGCAATTGTTGAGTCAACTACGTTGATTAATCCCAAAGTCTTTGCTTGGAATTGTTTAGCTAATCTAACTGCAGCCAAAGTGTCTGCAGTTTCTCCTGATTGTGAAATTGCAATAACTAAATCATCTTTGTTTATGAGCGGTTCTTTATATCTGAACTCAGAAGCGATTTCGTTGATTACAGGAATCTTAGCAACTTTCTCTATAACGTATTTTCCGACTAAACCTGCATAACTTGCGGTACCGCAGGCAACAATTATTATTCTTTTGAAGTCACCATTATTTTGTTTGGTGGCGCCCTGGCTTGCCGAGGCGGGTACTCCGAAGGAGTACGATGTCCGCCGTGCTCCACCAAACAAATTCTCAAAAGATATTGACAACGATTCTTCAATCACTTTCGGCTGTTCAAAGATCTCCTTTAACATGAAATGTTTGTAGCCAGACTTCTGGGCTTGTTCCAAATCCCAATCAATTGTTTTGATTTCTGGTTGTAACTGTTTGTTTTGGAAATCGTAAACCTTAACTTCATCTTTCTTTATTTCAACAACCTCAAAATCGTTAACATAAATTACTTTCTTGGTATGTTCAACGATTGCAGAAGCGTCTGAGGCAAGAAAATTTTCGTTCTCTCCTAAACCGATGAGAAGAGGACTGCCGTTTCTTGCTCCAACAATTTCGTTTGAATCTTTATTGATTACACATAAAGCAAAACTGCCTTTTAGATATTTTACTACTTTGAGAACTGCTTCCTTAAGGTTTCCTTGATAAGCTTTTGAGATAAGATGGACAATAACTTCTGAATCTGTGTCAGATGTAAAAGTTGTATCTAATAAACCTGCTTTTAACTCTAAATAATTCTCAATAATCCCGTTATGTACTAAAGTGAAAGAATTTGTTGAGTCTGTGAACGGATGTGCGTTTCTGTCGGAAGGTTTGCCCATTGTGGCCCAGCGCGTATGTGCAATTCCTAACTTTCCTGGAAGTTTTGTTAATTCTCTTAGATTTGCAACTCTTCCTTCTTTTTTATTGATTTGAAGAGAATTGTTGTGGACTATGGCAATCCCGGCAGAGTCATATCCTCTGTATTCTAATCTCTCTATCCCTTTAATAAGAATATCGTTTGCTTCTCTATCTCCGATGTAACCAATAATCCCGCACATAGCTGAGATTCTTATTTTTTCATTTAAGAAAGTTGTGGATTTTGGGTATAGAGAAAGAATTATGACTTACTTGGCAGTAGTCACAAACAAAAGTTTTATAAAGTAAATGTTTTTTTAATATTTATCATGGATTTAAACGTATTACTTAATCAATCTGAAATCAGAGAAGGTTTAAGAGAACAACTCCCGAAAATTGACAAACTTGAAAGTTTAGACGGTCTTAGAGATTTGAGGTTAACAGGGATAAACGCTCGAGAGGATGGTTTTTTTATGGGATTATGGTATGAAGCAGTTGCTACTGAAAGTTTCTATCCCCATGTTAGAGCTAGATTGGTTGAAAAGGGGATTGCAAGCAAAAACAAAATCGTTAGACTTAGAGTTAGGAATGAGGGTACAAGTAACGAATACGAAGAAGTTCAAATTTCTTTTAGTAGTGCTCAAACAATTCTAAAAGTTTACAATCCTGATTACCAAGGTTAAATTTATAATAATTCTTTGTTAACACTCAGTAGAAGTTGCGTTTATAAAGCCCACTGGTCAGGTGCGGACAAAATATATAAATAAGTTATTCTAATAAGTTTATTATGGAAAAACAGATCATTTCAAATAATTCCATTAAAAATAAAATTTACACTATTCGTGGTTTACAAGTAATGCTTGATAGGGATCTTGCTAAGCTTTATGATATCGAGACAAGGGCATTAAAACAGGCAGTAAATCGAAATGAAAAAGAAACTTCAAATTCCAAAAAGTAAACCTTTAGCAGATTTTCTTCCTACAGTTACAATTGCTGCAAAAAACTTTGCCACTGAAATAACTAATTTTAATGTTAATAAAGAAAACTTGCATGGAGAACCTAAAATTACTACTGAACATATCAGAAATAATCAGAGAGTAAGGAAAGTTCTCTTAGAAGACGATATTGTTCCTGAAAAATTACCGGCTGAAGAAGATTTAAAGAAATTAGAAAGAAAAGTTAAAAGCAATGAAAAGAAATTAGCTCAACAATCCAGGAATTCCCAACATAAACATTTATAAACCACTCCCATTTTTAGCATAGCATTACCAATGAGTTGGTGAGAAACACAACGAGGTAACTAAGATAATTCTTTGTTACTAATAAAA
>CAZIMI010000083.1:0-6099 GCA_964540325.1 uncultured Methanosarcinales archaeon
GGAGAAAGTAAAGAAGTTGAGTTTGGCACTTCTGGAAAACTTTACAATTCTAACTTAGTGATGTATGATCGTGAAACCCAAACATACTGGACACAAATTGATGGTAAAGCAATTGTTGGCGAATTAACTGGGCAGGAATTGGTTGAAGTTTCTATCGATACTGTTGTTTGGCGTGATTGGAAAAAAGTGCATCCTGATTCAGAAGTGTTAAGTCAGAAAACTGGTCATCTGCGTCCGTATGGAAAAGATCCTTACGGAAGTTATTATGAAAATAGTAATTTGTTTTTCCCTGTAGAAAATGAGGATAACACCATTCATCCGAAAACAATTATTTTCGGAATTGAAGTTAACGGTGTTTACAAAGCTTATCGTGAAAGTGATTTAATTGTTTCTGGATTAATTGAAGATATTGTTAATAATGTTAACGTTAAAGTTGAAAGAGATGAAGCAGGGATTGTAAAGATAACTAATGTTGATACTGGAGATGAGATTATTAAAGAGAGAGACATGTGGTTTGCTTGGTACGCTTTCCATCCGAAGACGGGATTATATGAGGCTGATAAATAAAATGGTGAAAAAAGTAATGTTATCCTTTCAAAGCTTCTTCGATTTTACCTTGATCAAAGCCGACTAAGATTTTTCCGTCAATTTCGATTACCGGAACGCCCATTTGGCCTGATTTTTCGACCATTTCTTTTTGAGCAGTTTCATCTGCAGAAACGTCTACATCGGTAAATTCAATATTGTTTTCTTTAAAATACGCTTTTGCTTTTTTACACCAGGGACAGGTCGGCGTTGAATAAATTTTTACTGTTGCCATCTTGATTCACCTCAATATTATGATTTACATTAAGTTAAATGGTTTATATATATAATGGTTTTTATTGGGTTCAATATGCTTTATCAGTAACATTTATTAATTAATAATATTTAGTGATATAAAAAGAGGTTGAAAATGGTAAAAAAAGAAAAAGAAAGTTCTTGGATGTTTTGGTCAGCACTTTTTTTAATTATTATTGGAGTTGCTGCAGTTATTATGTTGGCTTTACATGCTTTGGGAATAATTTAAGATGATTAGTCAAACTAAAAAGATTATAGTTTATTTGGATATGGTTATCTTAATAATGACTGCTTCTTGGATATTGTTTGGAATTTCAAGAGGAATTGACACTATAGGATTAATTTATAATTACATTTACATGTTTGTGGTGGCGTTCGCACTTATTTTAAATTTGAAATTAATTTATGAAAAATGAAAAAGTTAACTAAAATCAAAGATTTACAGTTAATAGCTAATTACATTAGGCATGATATAATTGATATGCTTTTTAATTCTCAATCCGGTCATTCTGGCGGTCCGTTAGGATTGGCAGAAATCTTTACAGCGCTTTATTTTAATATTCTTAAGCACGATCCCAAGAAACCTAATTGGGATCAGAGAGATAGGCTAATACTTTCTCCAGGTCATGTTTGTCCTGTACGCTATGCAGCGATGGCTGAAGCAGGATATTTTAAGAGAAGAGAGTTACTTTCGTTAAGAAAACTTGGAACAAGATTACAAGGACATCCTTCAAGACAAGATTTGCCTGGATTGGAGTTAGCAACAGCTTCTCTTGGACAAGGTTTAGGTGCTGCGGTAGGAATGGCTTTAGCTGGGAAATTGGATAAGAAGAAACATACTATTTATTGTGTAACTTCAGATGGTGAACATGATGAAGGCAGCACTTGGGAAGCTGTTAACGCTGCTGCTAAATATAAGTTAAGTAATTTGATTAATATTATTGACAGAAATAACATTCAGATCTCTGGTCATACTCAAGACGTTTGGCCGTTGAAGAATCTTAAAGAAAGGTATGAAGCACACGATTGGAAAGTTTTTGAGATTAATGGTCACAATTTTAACCAGATTATTTCTACTGTTGAGAAAGCTAAAAAGTTGAATGTCCCTGTTTGCATTATCGCTTATACAATTCCTGGGAAGGGAGTTTCGTTTATGGAACATAATTATCATTGGCACGGCAAGGCTCCGAATGAAGAAGCCGCTGCTTTGGCTTTAAGAGAGCTGAATGATGAAAGAGAGAGGATATTGAAACGGAAATGAAACAAAAACAATCAACACGTTCAGGATTTGGAAAAGCGATGGCTGAGTTAGGTAGGAATAAGAGAGTGGTAGCTTTATCTGCGGACTTAGTTGATTCAAATAAACTTAATGCTTTTATTGAGAAATATCCAAAGCGGTTTTTTCAAGCAGGTGTAGCAGAACAGAACATGGTTTCCATGGCCACAGGATTAGCATTAGAAGGAAAGATTCCTTTTGCTTGTTCTTTTGGTGTGTTTGTTCCTATGCGATGTCTTGACCAAATTAGAGTTAGTGTTTGTTATAATCAAACTAATGTTAAATTAGTGGCAACACATTGTGGTTTAGCAACTGGAGAAGATGGAGCAACACATCAAGCGTTAGAAGATGTTTCTGCTTTACGGGCTTTACCTGGAATGACAATAATTGAACCTTGTGATTACCAGCAAACGATCAAAGCTACTAAAGAAGCGGCAAAGTTGAAAGGGCCAGTTTATCTGCGGTTGCACAGAGCTAAGTTTGATAATTTAACTAAAAAGAATTCTGCATTTAAAATTGGTAAAGCACAAATTTTACAGAGAGGTAAGAAAATAACAATTATTGGTTCAGGTCCAATTTTGACTGAAGTGTTTAAAGTTGCTAAAGATTTGAAATTTAAACCGGAAATAATTAATTGTCACACAATTAAACCGTTGGATAATGAAACGATATTGAAGTCTGTTAAAAAGACTAAGAAAGTAATTGTTGTGCAGGATCATCAAGTTCATGGTGGTTTGGGTTCGGCTGTCACGGAATTGCTTTCTGAGAAGTATCCTGTGAAATGCAAGATTATTGGTGTTGGGGATAAGTTTGGCGAATCTGGGAAACCAATGCAACTTTGGCAGAAGTATGGTTTGGATTCTACAAATATTCTTAAAGAAATTAAGTCTTTGGTAAAATGACATTTATAATTAATCGTTTTATTCAGAATGGAAATAATTTGTATGTTAGGGCACGGCACCTATTACGAGTAAAACTTCGTTTTCCTCGTGTGCCTCGTCTACGACAGGGCGCTAACATACAAAAAGGAAACATTCTGAATAAAATATTTGTTGAGGTGGGTTAAGTTGGCTGAAATTTATGAAATGATTATTGTTGGCGCGGGGATTGCTGGCTGTACTGCCGGAATCTATGCTGCTCGTAAGAAGATGAACTATTTAATGATTGCAGAAAAGTTTGGCGGTCAGTTCATGGAATCTGGGGAAGTGTTGAATTATCCGGGTATTAAAGAAACTACTGGTGCTGAATTCTCAGGAAAAATGGAAGAACAATTGAAATTTAACAATGTTAAAGTTAATGTTGGAGTTGTTTTAAAGAAGATTGTTAAAAAAAATGGAAATTTTTTGTTGAAAACAAGTAAAGGAGACTATTTAACTAAATCTGTTATTTTAGCAACTGGTTCTCATCCGCGTAAATTAGGAGTTACTGGTGAAGATAAATTTCAGAAGATGGGTGTAACTTATTGTGCAATTTGCGATGGGCCTTTATTTGCTAAAAAAAATGTAGCGGTTATTGGCGGCGGTGATTCGGCTCTGGAAGCAGTAGATTTCATGGATAAAATTGCTAACAAACTTTATCTTATTGTTAGAGGAGATAAATTAACCGCTCATGAATATTTGCAGGAAAGTGTGAAGAAAAATCCTAAAGTTGAAATTATTTATAATGCCAATACTACAGAAATCTTTGGTGATAAGTTTGTAACTGGAATGAAATATGAAGTTAACAAAGAAGTAAAAGAATTGAAAGTTCAGGGAGTGTTTGTTGAGATTGGTAGGGTTGCAAATACTGATTTTGCAAAAGGTTTAGTAGAAATTGATGATCACGGTCACATTGTTGTTAATTGCAGTACAGAAACATCTGTTCCGGGAATTTTTGCTGCTGGTGACTGTTCTTCGGTTCACGAATATCAATATGTGATTTCTGCAGGAACTGCTTGTATTGCTTTATTGAAAGCAGCTAAATACTTATCTCGAGGTGGAAATAATGGATAAAAAATATTTTAGGTGTAATGTTTGTAATGACATACATTTCGGTAATGCCGGACCAGAAAAATGTCCGACATGTCAGACAGAGAATGCTTATGTGGAAATTGATAAAGAGGAAGCTAAAAATTTGATGAGATTATGAATGCTGAAGAATTAAGAGAAGTTTGGAAGAAGTTTTGTGAGAATAATGATTTTGTTCTTAATCCCAATAAGGAACATGTTGATCATATTATTGAAGGAGTTTTGTTGAATGAGAAAAAGTTTGGTTTAAAATTGTGTCCTTGCAGGTTACGTGATGGTACGCGAGAGAAAGATTTAGAGTTAATTTGTCCTTGTAATTTTAAGATTCACACTACTTGGTTAAAACCGGTTGATGGAAAGGAAGCAATGTGTTGGTGTGGACTGTTTGTGAGGAGAGATTAAAATACTTTAGTTTTGTTCTTAATGACCATAAATCTTAAATAATCTTACACTTTAATAAGTTAATATGGGAGAAACTCTAGTTGAAGTTGTAAAAGAAGTTCAAGAGAGTAAATATTTTTCTCGTATTGAAAGGGAGAAAGAAACGCAAGAAGCTATTGAAGAATTTAGGGAACGAAATTATTTATTAAATGAAGTTATTGCTGGTAGGACTACTTTTCACGAACAATATTTAGCAGTATTTGAGGAGTTTAGTTCTGGGAGAGTTTATTTGCCTTACCAATTACCCGAAAACTTTGAAGAACAAACAGTAGCTTTGGGAAGAAATATTGGTGATTCTGGACTAGAAGAAATGCCTTTAACAGGTAATGCTCCAATTTTGGGTCTCTCTGGAGGTCTTGCTGGTGTGGCTGTTACTTTAGGTATGTTTAAACTTATTGAGGCGGTGGGAACTAAAAAACCAAGTCAGATAAGTAGAAGAAGAGCTTTGAGATTATTTGGGGGGATATTTGGGACAGTGGGGACTTTAATGCTGGGTGTTGGTGGTTTGTCTATATCAAATAGAAAACACAAAGCTATCAATCAAATTGAAGAAAACGCAATTTATTTAGATAGAACTATTCACCAATTATATCATTAACGGACTTTAATTCCTTTCCAATCAATCTTTTTTCTTTTTGCTCCCCATTCACTTAAAAGAATCGCTGAATTTATGAGAGCGATATGGGTATAAGCTTGCGGGAAATTTCCGATAAGCTTTTTTGTTTTCAGATCAATATCTTCTGAGAATAAGCCAAGATGATTAGAATTTTTGATAAGTTTGTTAAAGATTTTTTCTGCTTTCTCTTTTTCTCCAATGTAATGTAAAGCGTCAACCAACCAGAAAGCACAGATAGTGAAAGCACTTTTAGATTTACCCATTTCGTCTGTCATTTTATATCTTTGGACTAAGTAATTATTCTTTAGTTCTTTATCAATTCTTTTTATAGTGTTGATGAGCAGCGGATTATCTTTAGGAAGGAATTCATGATAAGCCATCAATAGTAAAGAAGCATCTAATTCTTTGCTGCCGTAATAGATTGTGAAAGCTTTTTCTTTTTTATGGTAGCCATTCTTTATTATATCCAAAAAAATCTCTTCTTTAAGATCGTCCCAGCCTTTAAATTCTTTGTTGTAAAGTTCTGCCATTCTGATTGCTCTATCCACGCCGATGTAACACATAAATTTTGAGAAAGTGTAATGTTGATGCAATCCTCTAAATTCCCAGATTCCTGAATCTATCTCTTGCCAATGTTTTTTTATTTGTTTTATTGTGTATTTGAGAAGTCGCCAGTGTTTTTTAGTTGGTTTTCCGTATTGGTGGTAAACAAAGTAAAGATACATCAAATCAATTATTTCCCCGTAAATATCATGTTGAATTTGGTCATAAGCGGCGTTTCCAATTCTTACTGGTTTTGTGTTTTTGAATCCGTTTAAGTGCGTGAGTGTTTTTTCTGTAAGTTTAGTCTCACCTTCAATTCCGTACATAATCTGCAATGATTTCTTGTTTAAAATTTCGTTGACGAAGAAATTGAGAAG
>CAZIMI010000084.1:0-6096 GCA_964540325.1 uncultured Methanosarcinales archaeon
ACTAAAAGTGGGTCGCTAAAGCTGGTATTACAGAATCTAAAAAGAATAAAAAAA
Source organism: uncultured Methanosarcinales archaeon (assembly GCA_964540325.1). Classification (GTDB taxonomy): domain Archaea; phylum Nanobdellota; class Nanobdellia; order Woesearchaeales; family GW2011-AR9; genus JABJOX01. The sequence goes on from CAZIMI010000084.1 coordinate 55, forward strand.
ATAAAATCCCTTATTATTTTCTATTCAGGGCCCAAAAACCAGGAGATAAAAAAAGTCCTCTCGGAAGAAGAATAAAAAGCTCTCCAAAACTAAGCGATTTGTGTGATTACATTATTTCACGTCATGAAGGGGAAAAAATACCATCACTTGGAGGAAGAAGAAAGAAGAGAACAGCTAGAAGATAACCAATAACTTTTTTCCTTATTTCCTCCTTATCTCCTTAATCCCGCCCATATAAGGAACAAGAGCTTTAGGAATCTTCACAGTCCCTTTAGCAGTCTGATAATTCTCCAATATACAAGCGATTGTACGAGCGTCAGTAAGAGCAGTATTGTTCAACAGATGAACATATTTCTTCACGCCACTCTTATCGATAAACTTTGTATTAAGTGTTACAGCTTGATAATCTAAACAATTACTGCAAGAAGTCACTTCTCGATAAGCGCCTTTCTTTCCCTTCTGTCCCGGGAACCAAGCTTCGATATCGTACTGTAAAGATTGTTTGTTACCAATATCACCAGTACAAATATTAACAACTCTGAATGGAAGGCCCAACTCTTTAAACAAATCTTCTGCATTTGCTTGCAAGACATCAAAGTACATTGGCGATTCTTCTGGAAGACAGTAAACAATTTGCTCTACTTTATTGAATTGATGGACTCTAAAAATTCCTTTTGTATCTCGGCCATGTGAACCAGCTTCTTTTCGGAAACAAGCACTTACTCCGCAGATCATCAGAGGCAAGTCTTTTTCATGAAGAATCTGATCTTGCTTTAAAGCTACTAAAGGATGTTCAGAAGTAGCGATCAAATAAAGGTCTTCATCTTCAATCTTGTACAGAGTATCCTCAAATTCAGATAAATTTACACCACCTTCAAGAGCAGCCCTATTTAACATGTAAGGAGTTTGAACTAAAGTATAACCTTTCTCCCTAATTCTATCCATTGCAAATCTTTGTAAAGCATGAGAAAGTAAAACTGCTTCATTTTTCAAATAATAAAATCTAGAACCGGAAGTTTTTGCTGCTGTATCTAAATCAATTAAATCTAATTCTTCAGCTAACTCAATATGATCTTTAATCGGAAAACTAAATTTTGGAACCTTACCAACTTTCTTTAATTCCACATTCTCAGAATCATCTTTTCCAATTGGGACAGACTGATGAAGAACGTTTCCGATTAATTTTAAAGTATCATTTCTTTTTTTCAAAAATTTACTTACTTTATTCTCAGATTTCTTAATATCAGCAACAACTTTCTTCATTTCTTTGATTTTTTTCTTAGCTTCAGCCTCTTTCTTAGATTTCTTAGCTTGATTGATTTCCTGAGAAACAACATTCCTTTGATGTCTTAATCCTTCCATTACTTTCAGCTGCCTTTTCCATTTCCGATCAGAATCTAAAACTAAATCAACATTTTCTATATTATTACCACGCTTCTTTTCAGATTTCCTAACTAAATCTGGATTCTCTCTAACGAAGTTTATATCTAGCATAGTTAAAAAGAATAAAATTAATGTATATAAAAGTTACTGAAAAATATTTTAGTTAATTTTTGTCTAAAATAAGTTTACCTAGAAGATAAGAGGTAACTAAAAGGCCAATGTCCCCTCCAACATTTCCCGTAGCTTCGACAGGAAACCCTACTTTATCAGCTAAAGAATTAGCGTATCTAATAATTTCAGGAGTCATCTCTGATGCTGATGAATAAACTGCTTCCCTTATTGCATCAATTTCACGAAGATAATCTGTGAGCTCACTAACCCCTTTAGCAAACATATAACTCCCTATTCCAGCCACACCACTATCACAACCGATAGCAAGAATCTCTTTTATATCTCTCATCTTAAAAACAAATAAAACAATCTTTTTAATTATTATGGTAGTGGAAAGGTTAATAGTTATAGTATAAGTACCCAGAACTCAAAACTCAGAACCCAGTACTAATCTTAACCCAAAACCCAATACTCAGAACCAATCATAACGAAATATATATAAATAATAAAAATAACCTTAGTTAAATTAAAAGAGGATGATACGTAAATCAATCTTGGTTTCAGTAGTGTTTTTGCTAGTTTTAAGTTCTTTAGCTGTAGCAGAAGATGTTGAAGGTGCATATTGTGAAACTGATGTGGATTGTCTCATTCTACTTGGTGAAGGATACACATGCAATCTTTTAACTGGTAATTGTGCCATTGAAGAAACCCCCACAGAAGAAGAAACTGCAACTGAAGAAACTAATCAAGAACTGTTAGACGCAGTGAACAGTTTAGATGTTCGTGTTAACAGCTTGGAGTTAGCAGACAACAGTTTACAGCAGCAGCTAAACAGCATCAATTCAAATTTACTAGCAATCAGTTCAAAACTAAATGATATTGATTTGGTTAAGAATGAAATAAATAGTATGGCTGTAGGTCTTGCCGTACTACAAAATGATTTAAACAAAACATCGACGGGATTAGGAACAATAGAAGAAGATTTAGAGAAAAAAAGCTCACGAAATAAAATCTTCTTGGTAGTTCTCTTTTTATTAATCATTGGGGCCCTATTTTTAGGATATAATTATTACAAAAAAAAGAAACTTTACAAACTTGATCCTAAAACCCATAAATATATCACTAAACATATTAAAGAAGGCAAGAAATTTCCTGAAATAAAAAGTATTCTTAAAGCAGCTGGTTGGGTAGAAGAAGAAATCAAATGGGCTTATAAAGAAACAATTAAGAAAAATTATCAAAACTATATTAAAAGAAGCAAACCAACCCCAATTACAAAAACTACAAAAAAAGCAGCCCATAAAACTTCAACTCAAAAATCAGGCTACGATAAAAACAAAGCAATAGCAATTGCAGTTGTTAGTATCTTATTGATAGGAGGAGTAATTTTCTTACTTAGCGGTACAACCGGTCAAGCCGTAAAAATCCAAAAATTAGTTGACGGTAAAGTTGGTGGAGAATCAGGAGTGGTAACTTATGAAGTAACTTGTACTCCCCCCCATACATTAAATCCTGCCGGAGATGGCTGTTGTTTAGATATTGATGCAAATAAAGTTTGTGACTATCTTGAAGAGCAGGAAAAAGTTGTTGGAAAAGTTGATACCGGTGCTCAATGCACTGATAATCTGCAATGCCAGCAAGGAGATTTATGTATTAACAGCCAGTGTAAAGCATTAACTAGTTTATATAGCCAACAAATTTGTGAAACCTCATGTTCATATTATTCAGTTAAAGTTAAAGCAATTTACTCATCTGGTACTGAAGAAAAAGTTAGTAAAGAATGTAAAACTAATAACCATTGTAATGATTACATTACTGAAACTGGTGACAAATGTCTAAAAACCCACCAGGGTACGTTCTGCGTGCACAAACCATTAGTAGAAGTTTACGACCTCAAACCTAAACAGGGCAGTTATGGTGCAGCTGGTGCTTTAGAATGGAAAATCATGGAAAGTCCTGCTTATTGCACAGGCGAACAAGCAATTGTTCCCATTAAAATTACCAGAAAAAAACAAAAAGAGATTCTTTCTGAAGAAGTTATTACTCTCAATGAAAGAGAAATTAGTGAATCAATAACTCATCCGCTTTATGACGGTTTTTCATTTAAGCTAAAAGTAGAGAAGATTGGTAAGCCGGTAGGTTGTTAGTAAAACTTATATATTTCTAATTAATCATTGCAGATATGGCCTATATTCGTACAAAAAAAATCAATGGTAATAAGTATGCTTATCTTGTTGAGATTATCAACACAGACAAAGGGCCGAGACAGAAAGTTAAACAATATCTGGGCAGAGTTCATGAATTAGAAAAGAAAAAGGAAATCGGTGAAATAAATGAAGGAAATACCAAAGAAGAAATTTTATTAAATTTAATCGTCCCAGAGTTAAGTGGAAGAGGGTTTAAGGAAAGAGAACATAATTTGGCTTATAAAAACTTTATTTTTAATCCTAAAGATTTCTCATTAACCAAAAAAACTAAAAACAAAACAAGTAAAGAAGCTGTGATTAGTTTAGAAGAAGGCTATTTGTCTTCATTTACTGTGCAAAGGATTATTAATTTCCAGAAAACTAAGAACCTCAATGAAGATGCACATCAATTGGCAAAATATTTCTTAGAAGCTGGGTTACAAATTAATCAAGAATTGTTTGTTAGGTTTTATGAAAAAATATAAAAAAGAAAAGAAAAATTATTTCTTTTTAACAGCTTTTTTCTTAGTTCCTTTTTTCCCAGCTGCTTTCTTAACAAGTTTCTTCCGCAACAAAGCATACGCTCCAGCAGCAGCACCTAAAACTGCCAAAGTAGCAATCGTTCCTTTTAGACCGGAAGGTATTTTTTCTTTAGGCTTTTGAGAAATTGGAGTTACACATTGATGATCAACAATTTCTTTACAGTCTAACTTAGTACAAACTTTATTTCTGCAATATTCGTCATCTGCACAGTCAAAATCATGTTTACAATATATTTTTTCCTCAGTTTCTTCGGCTTCAGTTTCAGCAGAATCTTCTTTTCCAGTTTCAACACCATCTTCATCAGACTCAGCGTCAGCAACAGATGCCCCACCAGAACCTCCAGAACCACCACTGCCGCCTGAACCACCAGCTCCGGCATCTCCAGCATCTCCTGTGGCTTCTTCTCCATCTTCTACTGGTTCTTCTTCCTCCTCTTGTTCAATAAGATCTGGCTCAACGACATTAACAGTAACTTCTACAGGCTCAGATTCATCCAAATACTTATCTGTTGCAGAAAATCTGAAAGTGTAAGTCCCCACAATCTTAGCATTAAATGTAGCAGTAATATCATCAAAACCCGCTAGATTTACCTGAACTTTTGCAGGTAATTGTTCCCAATCATAATCAGTAATCTCATCTCCTTCCGGGTCAGTAACGGCACCCTCTAGTGTCACTAATTCTCCAGCAGTTACAGTAAAATCTTCAGGAACGCTAACTAAAGGTGGTTGATTCTCTTTACATCTTCCTGCAACATCTTTACCACTTGAAGATTTACCAATAACCAACAATTCTCCGTTAGACATTTTCAATAAATCTGTCCCTAACCCAAGTAAGTCATCCAAATCTTTTCCATACTCTTCCCAGGTAGTTGTTCCTGTTTGAATATAAACTCTTTCTGTTCCATCTACCATTTTTACTAAAGCCAAAGAATCATGAGCAAACATCAACAAATCTTCATAAAGTCCGGCATCAGTTACTAATGCCGTATGGAGATTCCAATTCACACCTTTATCATTTGAATAGTAAATATAAGATTTATCGTTATCATCTCTAAGAGTTGCATAAACAACATTGCCAATAAACTGAATATTGTCCACACTCACCATATGTGCAGAGGGCATACCAGCATCAAACCAATTGACACTTGGATCAGGAGAATAAAATAGTTTTTTATTAGGCATAGCTCCAACCCAAAGGTTAGTTCCGTCAGAAGCAAGATCTGTGAATTGAGTTGCACCAGGAATTGCTACTGCTAAACTTCCCTCAGTTGAATCAGTGCTTGTCCCTTCCTTATAAATAATTTCAATCAAACCATGAGTGATATAAAACTTGTTTCCAATAACTGCAGCATGTTTAACGTCCCCACTTAGAAATTTGTCCCAGCTGGTTCTGGAAAGAACTTTATACAAACCATCAGGAGTTCCTACAATTAAACGATTAGCAACTTTGATTAAATAAGTAACTTCTTTACCTGAACTGCCTTTACTAAATACAGGTTTACTATATGTAGAAAAACTTTCTCCCCAATCATCTGAAGAAAGGATTTCAGTATCTGTCCCCAAATAAATAGTTCCTGAATCTTCATAGAGAAGATTATAATCCCCATCACCAGTTGAAGAAGTTGCTCTCCAAACACAATCATCTGCAGCAAAAACCAAAACAAAGCTGAATAAAAAAACTAATCCGAATATAAATATATATTTTTTCATGGTATTAGATAAAAAGAAATAATGATATATAAATGTTTTATTTTCTTCTAACAGGTGTTTAATTTGATAATCAGTTCACACTATTTTATAAAGAAATAACTTTCTCACAA
>CAZIMI010000085.1:0-5960 GCA_964540325.1 uncultured Methanosarcinales archaeon
AACAGTTGCTCGCTAAAGCTTTTTTTAGCGTATGACTAGCGTCTGCTTTCTTAACATCTTTTCATATCACAGCTTTTTTCCGCTTCTTAGTTGCTGCTGCTTTCTTACCAGCTTTTCTTTTCACAGCTACTTTCCTCTTCTTAGCTGCTGCACCTTTCTTACCAGCTTTCTTTCGCACAACTTTTTTTCTCTTCTTAGCCGATGCTGCTTTTTTACCTGCTTTTCTTTTTACTGCTTTTTTCCGCTTCTTAGTTGCTGCTGCTTTCTTACCAGCTTTCCTTTTCACTGCCTTTTTCTTAGTTACTTTCTTCTTAGCAGGTTTCTTTTTGGCAACTCTCCTCTTTTTTACACGTTTTTTAGCCATCGTCACACCTCTTTTAAATTTTATTAAGAAAAGAAAAGTAAATTTTGTTTATAAATGTTTCTAAAAGTGAAGCTTTTGAAACACGGAGAAATTAAACTTTGTTCTTGTAAAAAAAAAGACAAATTACTCCTGATAATTTTTAACGACGACAAAAAGAAAATAAATTAATTTTAAAAAAGTTTTTAATAAAACAAAGTAATTGCCCAAATTATGAAACTAGAAAGTTATTTTGATCAAACAATAATGAAACACTTAAAAAACGGGCAAGAATTATAAAATTCAGTTTCTCTCAATAACCTTTAAATATATTATCCATTATATGAATAAAACTATGGGTGAAGAAGGAATTAAACGGAAAGCAGACTATTCAGAAACTTTTCAAGTGGACACTCTGGAAGTAGAAAATCAAGCGTTGACTAATGCTCTTAACCAGTTAGAACAAGAAAATCGAGTTATAAATCAAACTCTAAGGAAAACGCAGGAAGAAACTGCCATACTTAGAGATATGTTTAGCAAAGCTAGTTCTGAGCTAGAAAATATTAGAAAACCTTCTTTATTGGTTGCTGATGTAGTTAATATCATTGATGATAAAAAAGCGATTATTAAATTGCCTAACGGAAATAAATTTTATTGCTATATTTCTAAAGAGGTTGAAGAACTTAATGCTGGAGATTCGGCTTTAGTTGAACAAAAATCGCTTAATATTTTAGAGAAGATCAGTGTTAATGATAATTTTGATGTTGAGAAATTTGTTATTGTTGAAAAACCAAAAGAAAAATGGAAAGAAATTGGTGGTCTTAAAGACGTGATTAGAGAAGTTAAAGAGGTTATCGAACTTCCTTTAAAGAAACCACAACTATTTCAGATAGTGGGTATTAAACCGCCAAAAGGAGTTCTCTTGTATGGACCACCAGGAACGGGTAAAACTTTACTGGCAAAAGCGGTTGCTCATTCAACAAATGCAACATTTATTGAGGTTGTTGGTTCTGAGCTGGTCCAGAAATTTATTGGTGAAGGTGCCAAATTAGTCAAAGAAATATTTCATCTGGCAAGATCAAAAGCCCCTTCAATAGTTTTTATTGATGAAATTGATGCTTTGGCTGGAAAAAGAATGGAAACCGGCACATCCGGGGAAAGAGAAGTTAACAGAACATTTATGCAATTATTGGCCGAGTTAGACGGATTTAAATGTCTGGATGAAGTAAAGATTATTGGTGCAACAAACAGGATAGATATTTTAGATCATGCTGTAATTAGGCCTGGTCGTCTGGATAGATTAATTGAAGTTGGTCTGCCAGATGAAAACGGCATTTTAGAAGTTTTAAAAGTTCATACTCGAGAAATGAATCTGCAGAAAGTTAAATTGAAAGAATTGGTTAAAGAGATGGCTGGATTTTCTGGTGCAGAAGTACGTGCAGTCTGTACAGAAGCAGGTTACTTTGCTATCCGTAACAATCGAGACCATGTAACCCATCAAGATTTCCTGGAAGCGATTGAGAAGGTACGCATGGAAGAAGAAGAAGAAGATGTTGATGGAGGGTTCTTTGGATAGAAAATGGCGGAAGTTAAAGTGTTAATTAAAGGGGAACATTCCAAGAACGAAGAGGGGAAATTAGTAATTGGTTCAACAGTAACTTTAGTGAAAAGTAGTGAGAATATAATTGTTGATACTGGATCTTTCCTTGATAAAGATAAAATTATTGAGGAATTGAAAAAAGAAAACTTAACCCCAGAAGAGATTGATACTGTTGTTTTAACGCATTTACATTTGGATTATGTTGTAAATACTCATTTATTTGAAAATGCAAAAATATTTTGTAAGTTTAAAGGCACCTACCCCGGTCAAGTTCATTCTCCGAATAAAGGTTATTTAGAAAGAACAGAAATTGCTGATGGTGTGAAAATAACTGAAGATGTTGAGTTCTTATTGACACCAGGCCATACTCCAGATATGATTTCTGTTGTTGTTAATACTACGGAAGGAAAAGTTGTTATTGCTGGAGATGCTTTTCCAAATGAAAGTTTTCTTGATTTAGAAAAACAACCAAACCCTTTATTGATGGATGTTGAAGAGTTCAATAAAAGCAGAAATAAGATTCTTGAGGTTGCTGATTATATTGTTCCTGGACATGAGGATATGTTTAAAGTTAAGAAATAAAGTTTATGGGCGCTCAGCAGTTACTTCCGTCTAGCATTACGCTAAGGGTGTTCACTTCTTCACTGCGCTTTCCACACTTTTAAATAATGATTCTTATCCCCACTTATAAATTTTTATGAAGCACAATTAGAAATGCACAGAGAAGAGAATACTTCTCTGGCATGCCAAAGAGATCGTTGTCTCTTTGTGCAAGTGAGTGATGCAGCGAGTCTTATCATAAGTTATTTTCGATTATCGCCACCGAGAGTATCGTTCTAGATGGTATAATCTTATGTAGACTCTAGGCGGCATCACTCACAAAAAAATTGTGTTTTTTTATGAGCAAAGTTTATAAAACCAATAAAGATTTACAGGTAAAAGTTAAGTTACTAGAATACAAAGAATTTATTCTAGTCTGGAGGAAAGAAGTAAAATGGAAGGAACAGTAAAGTTTTTTAACCGAAGAAAAGGATTCGGCTTCGTTAGCGGAGACGATGGAAAAGATTACTTTGTGCATTTCACAGCACTTGCAGAAGGAACTTTTCTAAGAGACAATGATAAAGTATCTTTTGAACCTGCTGAAGGGGATAAAGGACTAAAAGCTGAGAAAGTAGAGCTTTTAGAGAAAGCATCTGATAGGTCAGACTTGCCTGCTGAAGGAGAAGAAGAAGCTCCAGAGGAGCAAGCTGCAGAAGAACCAGCTCAAGAAGAAGCTGAAGAAGCACCTGCAGAGGAACCTAAAGAAGAAGCTGCACCTGAAGCTGAAGAAACTCCTGCAGAGGAACCTAAGGAAGAAGAACCTAAAACAGAATAAGTACTTTCTATATTTTTATTTTTTTTATTATATTTTCAAATCAAAGCAAACTCTAAACACTCCCGGAGAGAACTGACCACATTTAACTTTACGTAATATTCTACATTTCTTTTTATTCTGTTTACAAATCTCTTTAATTTTTCTAGCTTCTTTATCAATATCCTTCTCATCCAAAAAAGCATACAAGTGAATAAACCCGTTTTTCTTAACCTTCTTTAAAGCTAAAGGTAAAAACAGTTCTCCTGTTTTTGGTAAAGGCATCACTACTCTAGAGAATTTCTTTTTAATCTTAGGCAAAACTTTATTCACATCACCAAAAAATAATGCAATCTTATCATCAAATTTATTTAAGGAAACATTTCCAATCGCAAAATTATGCGCCATGGGATTAATCTCAACCCCATATACGATTTTAGCCAGAGAGTTCTTAGCGATTACTAAAGGGAATGGAGCAGCACCAGAAAACATTACTAAAACTTCCTCTTTAGGTTTAACTAATCTGGCAATCCTTAGCCTTTCATTACTTGAACGACTAGAGAAATAGGTTTCTTCTAAATCTAACTTAATTTTTACACCATTCTCAAAATGAATTGTTTCTTTACTTTTCTTACCTGCGAGAATTTTAACTTTCCTTAACCGAAACTCTCCAGAGTGGATCTTATCTTTCTTAGCTATAGTTTCAATATTCTTGTTCTGTTTCAGATAAGCTTGAGCAATAATTTTCTCTTTTTCCTTTAACTCATCAGGAACTTCTAAAATCATAATCTTGCCAACAACTTCTAAGGAACGAGGGATCAACTTCATTTCTTTAGCAGTCAACTTCCCTTTCAATAATTCTTCAATTGTTAAAGGCACATCTTTTTCAGGAAACTTGAACTTTGTATTCACAACTTTAGCTTTAGGCACTTTTATTTTTTTAACAATTGGGAAATAAATTCTTCCCATTTCCTTAACTGGAAGGTAATCTGTATCAAAATTCTTCTTAGCCAAAAGAAAATTCTTCACTTTCTCTGCGTTCTTTAATTCTGTATAAGCTGCCAACATAGTGTTAAGTAAAGAAATATGGTTTATAAAATTATCTTAATCGTTTTAATAAGAAATATGACTTTTAAACAAACAACCCACATCTGTCCAGTGCTACAACCATTCTACCCCTCAAATTTCCGGGTTTCAGCGGTTTCACAGACCCACTGGTCAACCTCGGGCAAACTATATAAATAAGTACATCTACTAAGTTTATTATGAAAAATGCAATAATTGTCTTCCAAGGCATGGAACTCAGAAGAGAATGGCACAATAATGAATGGTATTTCTCTGTAATTGATGTCGTTGCCGCTTTAACTGAAAGTGTTGACCCAAAAGATTATTGGTATAGACTTAAAAAAAGGGAACTAGAATCTAGCAGAATTGAACTATCGACATTTTGTCGACAGTTGAAATTAAGAGCACCAGATGGGAAATTAAGACTTACAGACTGTGCCAACACAAAATCTATGCTAAGAATAGTTCAATCAATTCCATCTAAAAAAGCTGAACCTTTTAAAGTTTGGCTAGCGAAAACAGGCTATGAACGTATTCAAGAAATTGAGAATCCCGAATTAGCACAAGATAGAGCAAAAAAATATTATGAACTAAAAGGTTACCCTAAAGAGTGGATAGAAAAAAGATTACGTGGAATTGCCATCAGGCAGGAACTCACAGATGAGTGGAAAGCAAGAAATGTTAAAGAAGGAAAAGAATTTGCCATTCTAACAAACGAAATCAGTCAAGCAACTTTCGGAGTTCCAATCAAAGAACATAAACAAATCAAAAGTTTAGATCCAAAACAAAAAAATCAGAACTTACGAGACCATATGACCAACCTAGAATTAATCTTTAATATGTTAGGCGAAGCATCGACAACAGAAATCGCTAAAAGTAAAGAGGCACAGGGTTTTGGAGAAAATAAGATTGCTGCCCAGAAAGGCGGTAAGATTGCTGGCAATGCAAGAGAAAAATTAGAAATAGAATCTGGGAATAAAGTTGTTAGTTCTGATAATGTCCTAGATGTTAAAAAGAGAAAGAAAATTACAAAACACTAAAAAACCACTTTTGTCTGTTAGTCCCCTAATAGTAGTAACTAACCAAAAAGTTTATAAACTGGAATGAATAATAAACCTTTATGTCAGAATCAGAAAGTATTACAAAAGCATTAGAGGAAGTTTTAGGTAATGATAAATATAGGAATAAACTAATAGTTAAACCTTCTTCATTTATTTATTCGCAATTTACTAATCGACCTTGGTATTATACTAAGAAAAGAGAAGACATTGTTCATTCAATGAATGCTAGACTCTTAGATCCACTTACTTTTGATTATGGGGGTTCTCCCGATGTCGAAATAGAAGAAACACATTATGATGTAGCATTCTTTCCGGTAGTTCCAGAAACACTAGAATTGATGCATACTACTGTCTATTCACCTAATGGTCTCTTTGTTAATTCAATGCATGGAAGAAAGCGAATTCCTGCAATGGATAAATCAATTAAAAGAACCGGAATTTTTGGGAGTCAAGATGAAAAAATAGCTACCTATCTTAAAGACATTTCATTATCTGAACACACAGACTGCGGAGGACATTGTGCTCCAGAAGAAAAAGCCGTTA
>CAZIMI010000086.1:0-5899 GCA_964540325.1 uncultured Methanosarcinales archaeon
GTTAATTATAGATATCAAAAATTTCTTGGAGCGATAGAAGAAATCAAAACAAGATATGGTTACAGTTAGAACGATTTGCTTAATCTATTAGATATTTTAGCAAAAACTAAAGATCGAAATTGTAGAATTGATACTGCTACTTTGTCACGGGTGGGAAATTTTTTAGGATATATTGCAAGTGTAATTCCTAAAAAAGAACTTTTAACTGCCCAGAATTTCGTTAACCAAATTACACTTCCAGCAAGAGATCATCGGAAAAACCACATTCAAACATCTCAACAGGAGTGGACAGGTATCTTTAAGAATGTTCTGCCAAGATATGCAAGTTATAATGAAAACCAAGTTAATTTGTTTGGTCGGACAATGACAAACTTAAAGAAAATAACGGGCAAAGAAGAAAGAAAACAAGGTCAAGTATATTGGACAAAGACTATTGATCCAACAATGGAAGCGGTTGCCTATGAGGGATTAAGAATTGTTGAGAAAGCTTTACAAAGTCCTAATCCAGAAATGATTATTGATAGATTTGGAAAGTTCTTGAGTGGATATTGGACCAGTGAACTCTTACTTAGAAAAGGAAAGAAATATGTACCAAAGCCGATTAATTCCAGACAAAGAGAAGCATATTCATTTCTGGCAGAAATACAACGAACCCGTAGCAAACCCCTAAGATTGCAACATGAAGATTTAACTGCAATCGTTGATATATACTTTAAAGATTAGAAGAATTTATTCCTATTCTAATTCTGGCCGATGTTGTTTTCTTAAACTATCTCCTCTTGATTCATTAATTGCAGTAATCTTTTGGTCAACATCCCCGGTATTAATGTTTAATGCTTCAAGTAACTCTCGTGCTCTTAAAGCTTTACTTAACAAAGTAAGTTCTTGAGGAGCAGATGTAAGGACATGAGCTGAAGATAATTTTTCTTCTTTAAGACCATCTTCAAGCTCTCCTAAACCCCAACTGATTTCAACTTTTTCTTGATATGGAACTAAAGCAGCAGCAGATTCTTCCTCAATCTCAGGCAGTAAGTTCATCTTCCCAAGAACATTGTGCACTCTTGAAGTTAGATCATCATCTCCAGCAATAACTTTCTTCACAATTTGCGGTAATTTCGCCAGTTGTCTTTCTGCTTGTTCATAATCGTCAGCAATTTTTTTTAAGAATAAAGTTTTTAATGACCCTAAGAATCTTACTGTTTGTCCTGTAGCTTCTAAAAAGTTTTCCCCATCATTCCCGTCAATAAATTTGAATGGTTCGCTTTTTCTGGATTCCATGGCAGCATCGTAAATGTTATACATTAAACTGCTTTCTTCTCGGTTTAAGGTAACGGCTTCACCTACTTTTATAGTTTCTAACTGTTCTAAATAAGTTACGATTTGAGGAAGATTATTTCTGTAATCCTCATTCTCCATAACTCTGCGATGTGCTGGTACAGAACTAACAATCCAAGCTCTACCAATGTCTCTATTAACAAACTTTTGAATACTGTCTAAACTTCTTGATCTTCTGATATGTTTATTACCCCAATGCGCCCTTACCCGTGCAGAAACTCTGTCCACATAGAACTCTAAACTTTGTTCTTCTCTGGCAACTAAAGCCGCAGGGCTGCTAGTTGCTGGAAGATAGGAATTTACCACTTCCTGAACTACAGCTTCATTTTTTTGAGTATAAAGTTCATCTTTCTTTAAACGAGTAATTAAATCATTCATTTCTCCCGGCCTTAAAACATCTTTAGCTAAATCTAATACTGTTCCCAATAAAAGTGCTTCAGTTTCAATATGGTCTAAGTCACTTAGACTGCCTTCACCAAACCGCTGTTCAAGTTCTTTATCAGTTAAACCTGAATAGTGTAGATAAAGAGCAAAGAAAGGCGCTAAGGCAGGATGTTGATCTTTAGGCAAAAAAATCCCACAACCATCATGAAAATCTTCCCTGAAACCAACTTTGGTATCATTTCCATATTTACCCATAAAAGTTTTTGGACAAACAACATACTCAATAGTTTCTCCAGCAATTTCTACAGGGATTTTATAACTATTATTATAATGCGCTTCAATGGGATCAATGAACCCTTCTAAACTTAACTTTTGTACTAATCTTAGTTTCATTTTGAGGTATAATTTGATTTGGTTTATAAAGTTTTTGTTAATCTTTACTAATCAGTAGTTAACTGCCCATTGTCATCTTCATACGTCACCACAACAATCTTTAAATAATCTTATTTTCTCAACAATTTGTGGTAGAAGATATTAGTAAAAAGAGTATTCTGGATGTTCCTGAGGAAAAGCTAACTCCTGGTATGCGCCAGTATCGAGATATAAAGAAACAAAACCCAGATTGTGTAGTTATGCTCAGAATGGGCGATTTCTATGAAATGTTTTATGAAGATGCAGTTACTGCTGCCAAAGAACTTGAAATTACTCTTACGGCCAGAGGGCAGGGAGAAAAGAGAGCCCCTTTAGCAGGCGTTCCCTATCACGCTTTAGAGAATTATTTAGGAAGATTAGTAAAAAAAGGTTACAAAGTAGCCATAGTTGAACAACTTGAAGATCCTAAGAAAGCTAAAGGTCTTGTCAAACGCGGATTGGTAAGAATTGTTACTCCTGGAACTTTGATTGAGAGTTCAATGTTAGAAGAAACTGAAAACAATTATATTATGGCTTTAACTTCTTTCGGAGATGAATATGCAATCGCTATTTGTGATATGTCAACCGGAGAATTTTCAACTACAAAGATTGATTCTGTAAATTCATTAATCTCTGAAATTGTAAGATTAAATCCAAGTGAATGTGTAATCCCCGAATCATTAAAAGTTAATTCAGAATTGGTTTCACAAATAAAAGATAATGGCTGTTATATTAATTCTTTAGAAGATTATTATTTCAAATCAGAAAAAGCAAGAGAGATCTTATTGGAACATTTTAATCTTGCTTCGTTAGATTCTTTCGGCTTAGAAGATAAGAAACTTAATTTGGCTGTATCTGGAGCATTATTAAAGTACCTAATTGATACCCAAAAGAATTCTTTGTCTCATATCAAGAAGATTTCAGTTTCTAGTAAAGACAAAATGGTTCTTGATTCTAGTACATTAAGAAATCTAGAATTGATTAAGAATATTAAAGACGGAACTAATCGAGGAACTTTATTATCTGTTTTAGATAAAACAATTACTGCGATGGGTTCACGTTTAATTAAGAAATGGATTAAAGAACCGCTCCTAAACAAAAAAGTAATTGAAAACAGATTGAATGCAATTTCTACATTAAATAAATCTGTAATCGTTCGTGAGGAGATTGTTGAATTGCTTAGTGATGTTTATGATTTAGAAAGATTGATTTCCCGGGTTAATTATGGTAATGCTAATCCCCGTGACTTATTGGCTTTAAAACATTCTTTGCAACAGATTCCATTTATCAAAGAAAAATTAGCTGGTTTAGATTCTGAAATATTACAAAGAATTGCTAACCTTCCGGGAATGGAAGATGTTGCAAATCTAATTAATTCAGCAATTAAAGAAGAAGCTCCGATTACAATCCGAGAAGGAGGAATAATTAATCCTCAGTATAATCAAGAACTAGCTGAACTAATTGACATTAAAACGAATAGTAAAAAATATTTGCAAGAGATTGAAGAACGGGAGAAGAAGAAGACTGGAATATCTACTTTGAGGATAAGTTATACAAGAGTATTTGGTTATTTTATTGAAGTAACTAAGAAAAACTTACATCTGGTTCCGGAAACTTATATTCGTAAACAAACTACAGCTAATTCTGAGCGATACATTACAGAAGAATTAAAGTTAGAAGAGGAGAAGATTCTTGGTGCACAGGAAAAGATTGCCGAACTGGAGTATAATTTATTTCAGGATTTAATTAAGAAGGTTGCTGAGCAGACTTCTGATATACAAGAAGCTGCTTTGAAATTGTCTGTTTTAGATGTTCTTTGTTCTTTGGCTAAAGTGGCGATGGTTAATAATTATTGTCAACCTAGGTTTGTTGAAGAGAAAGTTGTTCAATTAAGAAATGGTCGGCATCCGGTTGTGGAGATTCTTGAAGATAAGTTCGTATCTAATGACGTAATTATAGAGAATGGCGAAATGATGATTATTACTGGCGCCAACATGTCTGGTAAAAGCACTTTGCAAAGACAGGTAGCTTTAATAGTTCTTATGGCACAAATTGGCTCGTTTGTACCAGCAGATGAAGCTGTTTTGGGAATTACAGATAGAATCTTTACTAGGGTAGGTGCTAGTGATGATTTAGTTTCTGGTCAATCAACGTTTATGGTGGAAATGAATGAAACTGCATCTATTTTAAATAACGCTACAGAGAACAGTTTAATCATTCTGGATGAGATTGGTAGAGGAACTTCTACTTTTGATGGTGTTTCAATTGCTTGGAGTGTAGCCGAACATATTTATAACCAAATAAAAGCAAAAACATTATTTTCTACACATTATCATGTGATGAATAAACTGGAAGAAAAGTTTGCTAAGATTAGAAATTATTATCTGGCCGCTAAAGAATCGCGTGGTGAGATAGTATTCTTGTATAAATTAATGCAAGGCGGTACAGATCAAAGTTTTGGTGTGCATGTAGCGAAATTAGCCGGTCTGCCGTATGAAGTGATTCAACGTGCAGAAGAGATTCAACAGATTCTAGAAAAAGATGATGAGATGGTGAAAAGGATTAAAGCGAAGAAGCTGGAAGATCAGAGAAGCTTGGATGGGTTTTAAGAAAAAGTTCATTTTTAACCAAAAAGTTTATATAAACACACATACTACACTTAATTAAACATAATTGGAGGAAATCTAAAATGACAACTATGACTTTATCTGTGGCAGATGATATGAAACAGAAGATGAATTCCTTTCCAGAAATGAATTGGTCTGAAGTAGCTAGGCAAGCATTTTCTCAGAAGTTAGAAGATTTAGAATTTCTACAAAAATTTAAAGAAAAAAGTAAACTTACTGAAGCTGATGCTATGCGTTTAGGTAAAGAGGTAAGCAAAGCAGTAAGCCAAAAATTACGGAGTAAAGCAAAGTAAGATGGACATTGTTGTAGATGCAAATGTTATCTTTGCTGCTTTGATTAAAGAAAGTTTTAGTTATCATCTTCTGTTTAGTGGAAAGTTTAATTTACTCACGCCAGAATATGTTTTTACAGAGTTTGAGAAACATAAAGAAGAAATTCTTGAAAAAACTGAAAGAACAACTGAAGAATTCTTTAGACTTCTTGAGGTCCTAAAAAGAAGAATTACTCTTATTCCTCTTGAAGAATTAACTGATTACGTTGAAGAAGCAGAAAAGCTTACTCCGGACCCTCAAGACATGGCTTATTTTGCTTTAGCCCTAAAATTAAATTGTGCTATTTGGAGTAACGATAAAAAATTAAAAGAACAAGACAAAATAAAAATTTATCATACTCATGAGTTGGCTAAATTGTATTAGAAAAGTTCTAACAACCCTTCTCAATCAACTCAAACCATTTACGAAAAGAATCAGCGATGTCTTTGTTTTCGATTAGGAAGCCAGTAGGATACTTTTCTTTCCAATGGACAATAGCAACTTTGTTGCCAAAAATATTAACAACAGAATCTGAAGCATAGCCTTTCGGTAGGGTTGTTCCTTCAACCAACTTTCTTTTTTTAGTAACCATCTTTTTAATCTTAGGGGTATCCCACAAACAGATCCATTTCATTTTCTTTTTTAGTCTTTCTTTTTCAAAGTTAGGCATGAAATAATATAGTTCAGAAAGAATTAATCCCTTTGCCCCTAAGACTTGAACGTTTTCTCCCACTTTTAACATTTCTGCATGGATTGTTTTTAAGCCTTCTTTCCCTTTAAAGATGGAGGCGTTTATTTCTTCTTTTTTCATCCCCTCAATTCTTTTTAGT
>CAZIMI010000087.1:0-5675 GCA_964540325.1 uncultured Methanosarcinales archaeon
AGATCTAGAAGACGCATATGAAATTAGCACAGATGTAGAAGACACATACGAAGTTAGCACAGATGCAGAAGACGCATATGAAGTTAGCACAGATGTAGAAGAGCCATACGAAGTTAGTGCAGATCTAGAAGACACATACGAAGTTAACGCAGATGTAGAAGACGCATACGAAGTTAACGCAGATGTAGAAGACACATTTGCAGAAATTAATACAGATGTAGAAGTGGCATATGAAGTTAGCACAGATCTAGAAAACGATACAGAAAAATCTGATTCTCAAGTAATACCAATATTAAGTTGTACTAATTTAAATCAAGCTCCTGCTTGTTTAGGAGAAGATTATGCGACTTTAGTTTCTACAGGATTAGAAGTTAGTAACGCTCTTGATTTAGGATATGCTGGAGTAACAACTGACCAAAATACAGACAACCCAAAAAAGATTGTTTCTGGGAATCCTTGTTCATTACCAGGATATTTTGAAGGAAAAACTTGTCTTGATTGGATAAACTCAAGTCAACCTGGAACCTCGAGCATTAAATTACTTGATGAAGAAAATATTGAAATTCAAGGAGATTTATTAGAAAGAATTGCTGCTATGACTAAACTTGCAGATGGAGAACTTCAAGGAACAGAATGTGTAGTTACTGGAATAGATCCAAATACTGCAGCAGTTAATTGTAATGAACAACCAGAAGAATAAATTTTTTTTCTTTTATCTTTTTTTCTTAATCAAAAACAATCAAATAATAACTTCTCCGCGATGAATCTTTGGTAAAAAGTTCAGAACTTTCTTCTCTTTGTACTTAGCACAACCAAAAATATATCCGTTATATTTTAAAAGAATAAGTTTATTTTCTTCTCCTAAGTCTTTCTCTAAATCTATACCTTGAAAGTAATCTTTCATTTCTTTCTCAGACAATTCAACAACATTCTTTAATTCTACTTTATCTCTTGCAGCTTCTTTAGCTAATAACTGTGCTCCTTCTTTACTAAATCTAACTTGATTGTGTTTA
Organism: uncultured Methanosarcinales archaeon; assembly: GCA_964540325.1. Taxonomy (GTDB): domain Archaea; phylum Nanobdellota; class Nanobdellia; order Woesearchaeales; family GW2011-AR9; genus JABJOX01. Next base: position 1,014 of record CAZIMI010000087.1, read on the forward strand.
ACTTCAGCGAAATACAAACCAATCTTATCTATTCTTAACTTATCCAAATCAATATTTGCTAAATCTTTATTCACAACAAATATTTTACCTTTTTCATTCTTTAAGTAAGCATAATCTTTTTTTAAGAAATAACCAAACTCTTTTATAACAATCTCTTTAATCTTCTTTATTTCCCGAGTATTAAGAATGATTAGTTTTTGCATTATTCAACTGTTTCTAACTTAATAATTTGCACTGGACAAGCATCAGCAGCTTCCTGATTTCTAGAACGGGCATCTTCAGTATCAATAAATCTTTCCCAATGGTTGTCGGCTTTATTACTTTCTTTCAACTGAGCCATGCCTTCTTCATCCATTTCCCAAAATTCTGGACATATTGCAGCACAAGCACCGCAACTGATACATTCTTCTTTAAAGTGTAATATTTTGAATTTTGTCATTTTTATTCCCCCTTTGCTTCTATTTTAATTAGGACTTAAGTTCAAAAAAAAGCTTTTGTTTATAATTGTTTTCATTATTGGTAATGAGTTTTGAGCAATGGGTTATGAGTACTCATAACTCAAAACCCAGAACCCAGAACCAGATATTAGCGAAAAGCTTATATAATCATTTTTATTTATTTGCTATAATGAAAAAGAGTGTGAGCCTAATTAAAGTACCAATAGTAATTTTGTTAATCTTATTTCTATCTGCTTGTACAGGACAAGTGCCCGCTGGAGAACAGCAGTTAGATACCGCAGCCGCTTTAAAATTAGTGCAAACTGGAACACAAGGAGTAGAAGTTAAAACTTTACCCAATCAACCACCTGCTTTACTTTATGACCAAAATGAATTAGTAGCAATGGTTGAAGTACATAATAGGGGCAATTACGATTTAGATCCAACTCAATGCTTTACACAAATTACCGGTTTTGATACAAACATAATTTCCGGAAGTTTTGGTATGCCTCAATCCTGTGCAGTTAATGTCGGTATGTTAGAAGGAAAAAATGTTTATAACGTTGAAGGCAGCACCAATCTGCTTGAATTTAGAGCTCCAAATATAATTTTGCCTCTAGGAGTTTTTGAGTACAACCCTAACTTAAATATCGTTACCTGCTATGATTACCATACTATTGCTAATCCCCAAGTTTGTGTAGACCCCCTATTTTATCAGGTAACTGCTGAACAAAAGTCTTGTATCCCTCAAGATGTGGGTATGGGTGGCGGTCAGGGAGCACCAGTAGGAATTAGTTATGTTGGTGTAGATATGGTTGGCAATAAAGCAGTTTTTGAAATTAATGTAATTAATCAAGGGGGAGGAAGAGTTCTTGCCCCTGGTTCAAATATTCAAAATTGTGGTAGTTTAGGTTTAGACTACAGAGACTTTGACAAAGTACATTATGAAGTCAGTTTAAGTGGAGGCTCACCAATAAGTTGTAGTCCAGTTGATCATATGGTCAGATTAACAAATAATCAAGGAAAAATTGTCTGTAGTTTTTCAATCAATTCTCCAAGTGCTTTTGAAACTCCGCTATTTATTGATTTAGATTATAGTTATATTAAATCACAGCAACAGTTAATTAAAATTGTCAGAACACCTGGAACATAAAACTTTAATTTTTACATACGCCGTCAAATTACGAACGATATGGGTTTATTGTGTGAGCTATTGTGGAAGGGGACGCTCCATCCGGGAAGGCACCACATTTCATTCGCTTCAGCAAAAAAGTGAGTCTGACGCGTATGTAACATTAAGTAGCATACTTAACATTAAGTGGTTTGTCCAGAATGGAAGTGATTTGTATACTGCGTGCCGGTGCGTAGATTTTTGGAGCAGCGCCCTGACGAAGTCGAGGCACATTTTCTGAACAAAGTGAAGAAAATTTACGTGCCGTGCCCTGCTCCAAAAATGCACCTATTGCAGGCAGTATACAAAATCCCACTATTCTGGACAGACCAACATTAAGGTAAACTTTAAAAACTCCTATTCTTTTCTCCTTATATAAATTATAAAAAGAGAGGTAGATTAAAATGAGAAAAATAATTATTTTGACAATTATGGTTGTTAGTTTATTGTTTATTACTGGTTGTGGTGATGAAGGGACACAAACTGCTGGTACGGGAGCGTTCATCGGAGGAACCTTAGGTGTTGTATCCGAATTTGAACTTTTTAACATAGAAAATAGCATTTATGATGAAGAAACATTTCCTATAGAAGTTAAACTAATGAACAAAGGAGAATATGACTTAAAACAAGGGGATGTTAATGTGGAATTAAAAGGCCCAATTTTAGATTTCGATGGTATTCCAAGTTTAACATTAACAAATCAAGAAGAAATAGAAAAGATTTCCGAGTTATATGTTGAAGGTGGCGAGGACACACTTACTTTTACTTCAGATGCCAAATATAATCAAGTAGTACCAGGTTCAATAACAAGAGAATGGTATGCTAACGTAGAATATAATTATGAAACCTATTTAATCATTCCAGAAGTTTGTCTAAAAGAAGATTTAAAAGAAGAAAGGGTTTGTGAAGTTAAAGAAGCTAAAACATTCTTTGTTTCTGGTGCACCAGTAACTGTTAAAAGTGTAGAAGAAGATACTGCTGGAAAAGGAATTATTGCTTTAAAAATAAAGGTTGGTAATGTTGGAATTGGAGATATAACTAAACAAGGAGAAAAGTTTGGGACTTATGACACGTTAGCTTACGAAATTGACGATCCCAGCTGGGAATGTAAATCCAGTGGAAAAGTTAATGAAGCAAAATTAACTGATGGTGAAACAAATATCGTTTGTAAGTTAAAAGAAGCTTTAGCAGAAGATGTATTAGCCACCAAACAACTTGGTTTAACTTTCAGATACACTTACAGAAACTTGATACAACAACCAATCACTATTCAACAAAGTATTGAATAGTTTTTTATTTTATTTCTTTTATGCCTTTGGGAGTTATTATAACTAAAGAATATTTATTGTCAGGATGATTTGCGTTCCATTCAGCAACATTGTCTTTAAAGTCGTGTCCAGCACCATAAACAAAAACAGTATAATCTTCTCCCTGTAAATCATCATCATCATCAATTTTATCAAGTAAGAAATCCTCTCTATCTTTTAACACCGCATCATGATTTGGAGATAAAAAAACCAACTCCGAAGCAATCTCATTTAATTCTTTATTCTCTGCTGCAACTAACTTTAATCCATGTTTTATTGCCATTACTGAAGCTGCGCCATACATTTGTAATTCAAGCGGGGCAGTTGCATTCAATAACATTAAAGAATAATTGTTTCCTTTGTTTTTGTGGGCTAGTTCATTAATCTTATTTTCCCCTTCAATAGTCACTCCTTCCACATAAAAAGCTTTTATATTACCATTTAAGTATAATTCTTCCAAAATCTCAAAAATATTCTCTTGAACTTTATTTATTTTGTATCTTTCAGCAGGATGACCAATGCCCCAAGGCAAATGATGATATTGACGGATGAAAATCAAAATCTCTTCAGATCCAGGCATATGATATTCCTCAATTTTTTTAGCGCCAGGAAGATCTTCCTGAAAAATAACTTTTGCAGAATCTGTTACCAAAAAAGAATCCAAACTCTTTACCTCTTTATTACAAGCAAAGCTACCGCAAGTTAATGCTCCCGCCAATACGATTCTAGTTAAAGTATTTCTTAAACCCATAAAGTGTGACTACTAACCAATAGTATATAAATGTTTTGTTGTTTTCAGAAATCTTTATTAATAAGTTGTTTTCTTGCAAAGAGTTATGACATATAAGAAAATACTTTTGAATGAAGTCCCTAAATTTGATTTATACGTTTCCCGTTCTGGAAACAATGAAACAGAAGCATTAAATAATTTGAAGTTTGCTCTCAATAGAAATACTATTTCCGTACCTAAAGAGGCAGTAATCTATGTCTATCCTACTTGTCAAGGAATGTATGAAGCTGCTTTTGGTCCTGAACAAAAGAAAAGAAATAATCTTCCAACACAGATACTTCACGGCGATGATTTAAGAAGATATTTGGAAAAACTTCCTGGAAAGAATGCTTTTGAAAAACTAAGGGCTTTAGGCGTTAGTCCGCATAAATATAGAAGAATGTCTGAAAAAGGAGCAAGAAATGTTTTGGAAGGAATCTTAAAATCTTGTGATTCAGACCAAAAAGACACTGAAGATTGGCTTAAAGAAGGAGAGAAAGATTATGATTTCCAGATTTAATGTTCATTGATTTCTTTTTTCCAAATTGGTCCGAAGTTCTTTTCAAACCAGAATTTTGCTGTAAAGTTTTTGTCTTCAAACACTAAAGGAATCCAATATTTATCATCTTCCCACATTTTGTCGAAAGGAATCTTATCATTGTCTACCCATCCATGAACTCCTTCCCTAACTTCTGTTTTCAATTCTCCCTGGAAATCTGCTGTAGAAAAAACGTGGACAATCCAAGCCGGAAGTTCTTCATCTCCGTCATAGAAAGTAAGAACCCCATGCTTCTTTAAATTAGAAACTTGGAGACCGGTCTCTTCTTCAACCTCTCTAATAACTGCTAACTCTGGCGTTTCGTTCTCTTTTATTTTTCCGCCGGGAGCATTATATTTATCCCCGCCAAATAACTCTTTAGATTTCTTCTGTAGAAGTATTTGATTCTCTTTCTTTATGTAACATAAAGTTCCGTGTTT
>CAZIMI010000088.1:0-5616 GCA_964540325.1 uncultured Methanosarcinales archaeon
CAATTTCAAGATCATTATCGTGGTCAGATTCTAATTCCGACATTAACTTATTTTCATGTTGTAAAGCTAAGAAAATTTTTTTCATTGTTCTTTTCATCCACCAAGAGATTCCCGTAGTTCCTAAATGATGCAAATTTTTAACCAAATATTCCAATCTTGCTGATTCTTTTTTTCTCATTTTTATGATTTCTTTAACCAGCCCGGAATATCTTCTTTGTAAAAGCAATACTTTCTCAATGAATTCATTTGTTCTTTCATTTTTAGGTAAAGAAGCAATATTATTATTGAATCTTTTCCCTACTTCATGCAACAAATCATCAAGTATATCTAATTCCTCAGTAGATTGATCAGTTGAAGTTTTTAACTCACCACAAGCAATTGCTAATTTGTCTACATTATCTCCCGCTTCTGCAACAGACTTAGCATGTTTCAAACGAATTTCATCGGCCTCTGCCAATTTATTTAAACTATCCAAGAATTGTTGTTTCCAAACACCTGCTTCTTTCTTTTCTTCTTCCAACTCCAGTTCTCTTCTCTTTTTTTTCCAAGACTCAAAAACCATTTTATTTCTTCTTAATCATCCCACCCTGATAATCTAACTCGTAAACTAATTCTTCTTGATAATAAATCTTTTCTTTTCCTTTAAAGTTCTCAATAGTGCCTTCAGACCCATCTGTATATTTCCAACCATCATCCTTAAACTCAGAAGGACCGCGAAAAGGCCGATCTTCTTTAACAAGAGACATTGCTTTTTTTAAGAATTCGTAAACTTCTTTTGCAGAAACTTTATTTTCATCAACAGAACCATAAAAGTTCATCCCCCAAACAAATTCTCCTTTGTACCAAACAATTTCTTCACCAATAAATGGATTAAATCCAAAATAGGTGTCTTTATATTCATAATCTCCCTCTTTGTAAGAAAGGACTTTCCCGCCATTATCTAAACGGGTTTCTCCACCCTCTCCAGAACTGGCATAACCACGCAATTTAGCTTTAATCAAAAATTCATTCAGTTTCATTTTCAATCTTTCTTATAACTGCGTTTTCAAATATTCCTGACTCAAGCATCTCTTCTGCTTTCTTAGTTATTTCATTAGTGTATAAAAACAGCAAAGGCAGTTTCTTAGTCTGCGCTTCCATATAAGCCGCAGAGATATCTTTTTCGTCACATTTATTCTTTGCTTTAGCTTTACAGAAATAAGTTATGTGACCAACCGCAGAAGGAACTTTAATAGAATAATTGATTTCTGAATTCTTTCTGATAATATCTTTATTTTCAATCATAATTCTTAAAGTTTGAAAATATTCTTTTACTTGAGGAGAGAATTCATCATTAACTGTTTTCTTTTTCTTACGAGTAATCTTTTCTTTAACTTTTTGTAAGAAAGGCTTCTTTTCTTCAGTTAGTTTCTTTTGCTGCTCTTTAGTTTCTTTAGGTTTCTCTTTAGTTGTTTTTTCAGTAATTTTCTCTGTTGTTTTCGTTTCCTTTTCTTCCTCTTTGAGGATGGTATTTTCTGGTTTCTGCTCTTGTGGAGCTTCTGGAGTTTGTGCTTGTTCTATTTCTTCTTCTGGTTCTTCAACAGGAGCTTCTTTAGCTTCAACCTCTTCCTTTACTTTCTTTGGTTCTTTCTTTTCTTCTACAATAGGAACAGGTTCTTCAACTTTAGGCACTTCTTCCAAAGGAGCAGTCTTAGTTTCCTTAACTCCAGTAAGCATCTCACCAATCATCTGACTGGCATCATCGTTTGTTAACAAATGCCATTTCCAAAACAATTCAATCCCATCACCAACTTTCACGTTTAAAGGTACAGCAAAGTCGGGTAATTTTCTTAAACCAACTCGTTGGATCAATTCAAGATTATTTTCCCTCAAAATATTCTTGTTCTTTAATTCATCTAAAACTAAAACATCTTTAGGGTTAATATTCCCAGAAGCAAAATCATACAACTGAGATTCCTGACCAGGCAAATAATATAATGGACTGCCACCGATCTTTAACTTAGAAATCTTAACTTTTCCCTGTGAACTTAAATCAGATAAATGAGCAGAAGCCAGTAAAATGTCTGTATTTATATTCTTAGCTACTTTAGCCGGCAAAGTTGGCCCGGTTACCTTCAGAAAGTTCAATATTTTATCCTGATCTAGCATGGGGTTGTGTTATTATAAGGAGTTTATATAGTTTTCTGGGATGGAGAGGTAGATTATAGGTTTAAAAAAAGAAAAGAAAGAAATTGGGACTTAGCTTAAGGCCTTTTCCAAGCAATTTCATAGTATGTACAATCTGATTCAGCATCTACAACTGCCATCAATAACCTTTTCTTAGTACTATGAGCTACTCTATTCTTAGCAGAAAATTCGTGCCAAGTTAATGTCGAAGCTTCATTTACCGGAAAGACAATCCATTTAGCGTGATCTTCTCCAGGTTTGATTCCCCGATCGTAAACTCTAAAATCTGCACCAAACTTCAATGCTGTTTTAATGATGTAACCGCGATTCCGCATATCTTTGAAAACACAGTATCTAATCTGAAAATTTGGTTCAAGTTTCCTTGCTCTCCTAACAAATGTTTCAAAGCTAATTTTTCTGCCTGCTTCACTCTTAACGTCAAGTTTACCTTTCTCCATCAGATAATATGCTTCTAATAAAGATAGTTCAACTTTACCAGTTTCTGTTAAAGTTCCAAAGCGAGACTGGTTATAGAATTCTCTAGCTTCATCGCTTGCTTCAGTAATTACTCTCTCACCACCTAAGATTGCTTTAACTACAATTTTAGCTTTCTTAGCTGATGTTTCGTCTTCTGAAGAAGTTTCAGCTGCTGCTGCTTTTCCAGATGACTTCTTTTTAGTTGATTTCTTTTTGGTTGTTTTTGTCATAAGGAAGATATTATGAAGTTGTTTTTTAAAGGTTTTGGAGAATTATAAAAAAATAAGAAAAAATCAACCCCCAGTTTCTCCAAGAAGATCCCCTGAGACTCTTAAACCAGAATTCTTAGGTACAGTATAATGTACTACCCCCTCTAAACTCAGCACCCCTTTTGTCCCCAACATTTTTTTTCTCCAACAAACCCGCATGAAGTAACTTCAACACGATGAAGATTGTCTTTATACTTTCTTTGCATTATTACATTAGCAAAACAATTTGCTGGGTTCTGCCAATTATCGCCATCTGGTTTATGAGTCATAAATTGTCCATAACAATTTCCTTGAGAATCATGAACATAATATCTATTTAGAATATGAGTGGGGGGTATAGACAGCATTACACTTAATTGAAAATATTCTGCTTTTAACTCTAAATCGGGTTGTTTTGATTGTTCTTCCAAATCAGAAGTAGCAAGAAATTGATCAATTAGATCTTTCTTAAATTGCTTTTGTCTTCTTTTACGATTTTCTTTTCTTGTAGTCACAAATAATCAACCAAGAAAGAAAGTATAAAAAGATTGTGGTTTTTCAGAAGCAAAACAAAAACCTTTATATCCCCAACAACAACAAACAATATAAACTTAGTGAGATTTCTATTTGATATGGATGAAGATAAAAAAGATGATTATAGTTTCTCTGAAAAGGAATTGAGAAGAATGTACTCACGGTTGTATGAAACTGTTAATTCTTATTCTCCAGAGAGATTAAAAGGATTCCCAATTACAGAAGAAGCAAAATTTGAAGATTTGGATAGGTTAAGCATAATCCATAGTTCTATAATACGAGAAGAGTGGGATAAAAACATACAAAAAATTAGAAAGAGTAAAAGAAGTACAGGGATCGCTTTAGTAGTAGGATTTCTTCTGACAATTGCAGGAGGTAGTCTAACTGTGTATAATTTAAATCCATCACTCCATTCGCCTCAAGAACAATGCGATACCCACACCCTACAACCAAACGAAACTTTAGACGATGCTGTTTTATATTTTAAAACAATAAATCCTGATGCAACAGAAGATGAAATAGTTAATGATATTAAAACCAGAAATAAGTTGTTAATTTATCATCGGTCACAAATAGGACAAGATATCACTTATTGTTTTGAGAAGTAAGATTAACAAAATCCTAAAGCCTTACGAAGATAAGCAGGAAAAACTTCAGACTTTTCTATTGCCCTCACCACCACATCAATAATCTTTTCATCAATTTTAGCTTCCAGCAATGCCTGTAAACCACCCATATTAGCAATTATTTCACTTTCTTCTGAAGTCAGATAAGCAGATCTTAACTTACTAAATTCTTCATTATTCCTAACTTGTTTAGCATCTAATATAGAAATTGCCTGAGCATCAAGTTCTCTTGCCAGTTCTAAAGATAACACATCAAAAACATATCCTTGATTTTGAAGAATAGAATATAGCCCTTCCAACTGACCCAAAAACTCACGTGCATGACCCTCTTCATGACCCCTAACATATGTGGTCGCAATTGGACTTTCAAATTCAAACCACTTAGTCTCTAATTCATACAGACCAGATAATGGATTAAGAATAAAACCACAAGAACCACTAAACCATCTCTCTTCCGGAGGAGGACCCAAATTTTTGTCACAATATTTAACATGAGGATGAATATTCACCTCAATATTTTGTGCAGACATAACTATTTTCCCTTCCTTCCATTCACGATCTTCAAAAAGAATGTATGCACAACCTAAACCGTAAACTGGAAGATCAAAATCTAAACCAAATGCTTCTCCTTTAATAATACATAATTCTAACATAAAATAAAAGTAATCCTAATTTTTATAAAAGTTATGTAAAACGTCAGCAAAACAAAAACCTTTATATCCCCATACAAAATTCTATTTACATGCTCCCTTACGGAATCATCGGAAATTGTAAAACTGCAGCTTTAATCAGAAAAGATTCTTCAGTGGATTGGATGTGTTATCCTACCTTTGCTAGTCCAAGTGTTTTCGCCAAACTATTAGATGAAGATAAAGGCGGTTTCTTGAAAGTTCAACCAGTTGGAAGATATAAAATCACACAGAAATATATTCCCAATACGGCAATATTAAAAACTTCATTCGAAAATAAAAATAACAAATTCCAAGTAATAGATTTCTTTCCCAGATACAGAAAATTAAACAAAAACAATTACGAGAAGTTAGTAAAACAAAATAGACTTGTCAGAATCATCAAACCAATTAAAGGAAAACCAAGAATAAAAGTTCTCTATCAACCAAAACCGAACTATGCAAAGAAAGAACCTAAATTAATAATAAAAGAAAACAATCTTCTCTGCAGAAATACAGAAATAAGTTTAATCTCCAATATCAACTACAACAAGATTAACAAAGAAATTATCGATTTAAATCAAACAAAATACCTAATCGTGGGGAAAAAAGATAACCCCAACGATTTCTCTGTAAAAAGAGTAACCACTTTACTAAACGCTACAAAAAAGTATTGGGAACGCTGGACATCAACTTTAACAACTCCAACGAAATACAGAAATCTTATCATTAGATCAGCAATTACTTTAAAACTTCTCACTTACAGCCAGACAGGAGCAATTCTAGCCGCAGCCACAACTTCAATCCCAGAAGAGGTCGGAACACCAAGAACTTGGGACTATCGATTCTGTTGGATTAGAGATAGTGTGTTCTGTGCAGATGCTTTAGAAAAGATTG